>DASWPR010000202.1:0-12058 GCA_036398455.1 Dokdonella sp. | reverse complement strand
GTCACCGATCTATCACGCCGAGCGCCTGTCGAAGAAAGTCGGCGGCGCGCAGATCCTGCTCAAGCGCGAGGACCTCAATCACACCGGCGCGCACAAGATCAACAATACGATCGGCCAGGCCCTGGTCGCGCGCTCGATGGGCAAGCGCCGCATCATCGCCGAGACCGGCGCCGGCCAGCATGGCGTCGCCACCGCCACCGTGTGCGCGCGCTTTGGCCTCGACTGCGTGGTCTACATGGGCGCGGTCGACATCGAGCGGCAGAAAATCAACGTGTATCGCATGAAGCTGCTCGGCGCGAAGGTGGTGCCGGTCACGTCGGGCTCGAAGACGCTGAAGGACGCGCTCAACGAGGCGATGCGCGATTGGGTCACGAACGTCGCCGATACGTTCTACATCATCGGTACGGTGGCGGGTCCGCATCCGTATCCGCAGATGGTGCGCGATTTCAATTCGGTGGTCGGTCGCGAAGCGCGCGTGCAGATGCAGGAACAATACGGCCGCCTGCCACACGCGCTGGTCGCCTGCGTCGGCGGCGGCTCGAACGCGATCGGGCTGTTCCATGCGTTCCTCAACGACCGCGACGTCGCGATCTGGGGCGCCGAAGCCGCCGGCGAGGGCATCGAGACCGGTCATCACGCGGCCTCGCTCGCTGCCGGAAGGCCGGGCGTGCTGCACGGCAACCGCACTTACGTATTGTGCGACGACGACGGCCAGATCACCGAGACGCATTCGGTTTCCGCCGGCCTCGACTACCCCGGCGTGGGCCCGGAACACGCATTTTTAAAAGACAGTGGCCGCGCCCAATACGTCGGCGTCACCGACGACGAGGCGCTGGCCGCGTTCCACGAACTCGCACGCACCGAAGGCATCCTCGCCGCGCTCGAATCGAGCCATGCGGTCGCGCAGGCGATGAAGCTCGCGCGCGAACTGCCGAAGGATCAGCTGATCCTGTGCAACCTGTCCGGTCGCGGCGACAAGGACGTGCACACGATCGCGGCACGCGAAGGAATCGAGCTGTGAAGGTCGGGCATTCTTCAGTATTCGAGTGGCAATTGCTTTTCAACGACGTCATTCCCGCGAAAGCGGGAATTCATTTTGGTTTGCGCGTACCACGCTGGCCGCTCCTGATGGAGGCGCGTTTTTGCGCGCATGGCAAAGCGAGCGTTCGCCGATGAACCGCATCGACCAGCGTTTCATCGAATTGACGGCGGCCAGGCGCACCGGGCTGATCCCTTTCATCACGGCAGGCGATCCGCTGCCGGCGGCGACCGTGGCGATCATGCACGCGCTCGTCGCCGCGGGCGCCGACCTGATCGAACTCGGCGTGCCGTTTTCCGACCCGATGGCGGACGGCCCGGTGATCCAGCACGCCAGTGAGCGCGCGCTGGGCAAGGGCGTCGGTCTCAGGCAGATCCTCGGCTGGGTCGGCGAATTCCGCCAGCGCGATGCGGAAACGCCGATCGTGCTGATGGGCTATCTCAATCCGGTCGAGATTCACGGTGCGCAGCGTTTCGCCGACGAGGCGGTCGCCGCCGGCGTCGATGGCGTGCTGCTGGTCGATTGCCCGATCGAGGAAATCGATGCCGCCGCGCCGCTGCGCGGGGCCGGCCTGCGCCAGATCTTTCTGGCCGCGCCGACCACCACGGCTGCGCGTCTCGAGCGCGTCTGCAGGGCCGCGCAAGGTTTTTTATACTATGTATCGTTCGCAGGCATCACCGGCGCCGATCGTCTCAGCACGGACGATGTGCGCGCACGCATCGCGACCATCAAGCAGCGCACGCAGACGCCGGTCGCGGTCGGCTTCGGCGTACGCGACGCGGTTGCAGCGGCGGCGATCGGCGAGTTCGCCGATGCGGTCGTGATCGGCAGCGCGCTGGTCGATCGACTGGCGGGCGCCGCCGATGCGCAGGATGCCTGCGCGCGGGCGCGCGATTTCCTTGCCCCGATACGCGCCGCGCTCGATGCGCGTGCCGGACATGGCGGCTGAGCACGACAACGAATCCACCCCGGAGCCGTCGCCGCAGGCGATGCGGCCGCCGATCGATACGGGAGAGGTCTACGACATGAATTGGTTGCAGAAACTGGTCGGCCCGCGTACGCGCGCGACGGCTGCGAGCAAGGGCAAGGTTCCCGAAGGCCTGTGGGAGAAATGCGACGGCTGCGGCGCGGTGCTGTACAAGCCCGAGCTGGAGGCCGCGCTGATGGTCTGCCCGAAATGCGGTCATCATCATGCCATCCGCGCCCGCGCGCGGCTTGCCGGGTTCTTCGACGAAGGCAGCGGCGAGGAGTTGTTCGCCAACCTCGAGCCGGTCGATCCGCTGAAATTCCGCGACTCGAAGAAGTACAAGGACCGCATCGTCGCGGCGCAGAAGCAGACCGGCGAGAAGGATGCGCTGATCGCCATGCGCGGCCGGCTGAAGACTCAGCCGCTCGCCGCCTGCGCATTCGAATTCAGCTACATGGGCGGCTCGATGGGTTCGGTCGTCGGCGAGAAATTCACACGCAGCGCCGAGCTGGCGCTGGCCGAACGCATGCCGCTGGTGTGCTTCGCCGCGACCGGCGGTGCGCGCATGCAGGAAGGCCTGTTCTCGCTGATGCAGATGGCGAAGACCTCGGCCGCGCTCGCGCGCATGCGCGACGCTGGCGTGCCCTATATCAGCGTGCTGACCCACCCGACCACCGGCGGCGTCTCCGCCAGCCTCGGCATGCTCGGCGACATCAATATCGGCGAACCGAAGGCACTGATCGGCTTCGCCGGTCCGCGCGTGATCGAACAGACCGTGCGCGAGACCTTGCCGGAAGGCTTCCAGCGCTCGGAGTTCCTGAAAGAACATGGCGCGATCGACCTGATCGTCGATCGGCGCGAGATGCGCGAGAAGATCTCGGCGGTCCTGGGATTGCTGATGCGCAGGGCGCGCGCGGCGTAAGCGCGAAGCCGTGTGCGAAGTGCTGCCGGCAGTCGCAGCCGCGACGGTGTCAGGTGATTGCGGATGCGCCTGCGCGACCGTCGCGGACTCGCCGGTCGGCACGCTGGCGTGTGTTCCCATCGAATGGATTCGGGAGGCGAATCCCCAGTGATGCGCGCTCTGACGCGTCACTGACGCCGGCCGTGCCGAGCGTGCCGGTCGCAACCCGCACCGAAATGCGCAAGACTCTGGCCGGCATGCGCTGAGCGCGGAGGCGATGGCATGGTCGTCATGATTCTTCTGGCGTCGCTCGCGGCGCTGGCACTGGTTTTTCTCGTGTCGCTGATCGCAGTCGCGCGCCGGCGACACGCATTGCGACCGAATACCGAAGCGATCGCACTCGGTGCGGTGACCAATTTCTTCGATACGCTCGGCATCGGCTCGTTCGCGCCGACGACGGCCTATCTGAAGCTGCGCGGCCTGGTGCCCGACAGCTTCATTCCTGCCACGTTGAACTCGGGCCACGCCTTGCCGACCGTCGCGCAGGCGCTGATCTTCATCCATCTGGTCCGCGTCGATCCGCGGCTGCTGATCGCATGCATTGCCGCCGCGGTCGTCGGGGCGATACTCGGCGCGCCGTGGGTGGTGCGGCTGCCGGTGCGTATCGTGCAGGGGATCGTCGGCGCAGCCATGCTGGTCGCTGCCGTGCTCTACGCGCTTTCCAATCTCGACCTGCTGCCGATGGGCGGAGACGCGCTCGGCTTGCACGGACACGTGTTCGCGCTCGCGCTCGCAGCGCACTTCCTGCTCGGTGCGCTGATGACGTTCGGCATCGGACTCTATGCGCCGTCGCTGATCCTGCTGAGCCTGATGGGACTCAATCCCACCGCCGCGTTTCCGATCATGATGGGCGCTTGCGCATTCCTGATGCCGGTGAGCGGACTGCGCTTCGTGCGCAGTGAACGCGTCGATCTGCGCGTCGTCCTGGGGCTTGCGATCGGCGGCATTCCAGCGGTGCTGCTGGCCGCCTATGTCGTCAAGTCGTTGCCGCTCGCGACATTGCGCTGGGGCGTCGTGGGAGTGGTGCTCTACGCGGCCGTGTTGCTGCTGCGCGAAGCGCTGCGTCCGGCGTTGCGACCTGCCGCCGTCGGGGCCTCCTGAGACGATCGACGCGGAGGGTGGACCCGATCCGCCCTTGGGATCGGTGTCGTAAGTCATCCTGCCGCACTCTCCAACGGCTGGAAATCCGATCCACGTGGCGAACCTGAGCCGGGGGTTTCCCCTAGATGGATTGCGCTGCCACCCTCGCTACTGTGCAGCGTCCGCCCAGGGGGGTGGCATATCGATCGCAAGGTGCATGGTGCACATCGGCGGGACCGGCTTCACGACGGTCCGGAAGCCGTTGCGTGCAGGTCACGTGCAATGACGGTCGGTATGGCTTCGGTGGATTTTCCTGGGAAATCCAGTTGCGAAGTAGCAAGGAGAGGGATATGCAGAGTTATCGCTGGTTGCTGGGGGGCGCGGTGTCGTTGCTTTCGATGGGAGCGTTCGCGCAGACGACGACGCAGAACATATGGACGCTCTACGACGGTTCCGGAAATCAGGTCAGTGAGCAGGCGTCGGTCGAAGCTTGCGCCGCCGCCGCGAGCACACCGGGTACGTATCGATGCGTACCGAGCACCAAAGTGACGGTCGCATCGACCGAGTGGACCTTCTGCGCGAATGAAGGAGGCACCTGCAATTTCAGCGGCACGCGGCGCGTGCGCTACGGCACCGAAACGGCGAACGTGATCACGACCCTTGCCGGCCCCGTCGCCTGCAACAACGCCACCTTCGGCGACCCGGCGTTCAACAGCCGCAAGTACTGCTGGGTCGGTGCCGAGGGCACGGCGAATCCGACCTATCCCAAGTCGCAGATCTTCGCGCTCGAGAACGCGAACATCACCGTCGAAGCCGGCCAGGACCTGACCCTGAAGGCGCGCTTCTACAGTGTCGCGCTACCCGACCAGAGCAAGATCGCCGCGCATCTGTATCGCGATGGGGACGAATACACGATCGTCGCGGACCTGATGCACCACTACCAGTGGATTCCCACCCAGTCCTGGTCGGGCTACATGGAGTTCGACTACCTGATCAACGTTCCGGCCGAAACGCCGCCCGGCACCTACCGCATCGGCGAGGTCATCGGGCAAGGCGTGACTCCCTACGTCGGGCGCATGGACTATTTCGACTGCAACGGCGTACCGCGCAGGAATCTCAATTGGAGCAACACGGTACAGACCTGCGAGGTCGGCTGGGTCACGGTCACGCCGCGCGTCCATTCGCCGTCGACCGCCACGAACGGTCCGGTCGTGTTCTACAACAACGGATATTCCTGGCAGCCGTAGGGAATGCAGCGGCTGCGGCAGACCGGAGTGGAGATTGATTGGCTGAGGATGGCCACGGCCGCCCCGGTGCTGCCGCAGCAGCATTGCGCAGGATGACAGCGAGTGCCTCTCCCGCAGGGGCGCTCGCGATTTCGAAGAGGGGGCGACCCGCGCGGGCAACGCGCCAGTCCCTGGCCGCTGGCCTTCAGCGCGCGGCGATATCCGCGCTGCACACGAAGCGGATGGCATCCAGTCGCGGCGCCGCGGTCGAGAGCGCCTGGCGCAGCGCCTCCAGCTCGGCGGCGATTGCTTCGATTTCCTCGCTACGCACGGATGGATTCACCTGCGCGAGCGCAGTCAGCCGCGCATGCGCAGCGCCGAGTTCGTCTTCGGCGGCGGTCAATGCGGCGCCGATCTCGGTCGCGGCAAGGCCGCGTGCCTGCGTTTCGCAGGCAGCCAGCATCGGCGGCACCAGCTTTGCCAGCAAGGGGCGGTAGCGCGCGGCATCGATCGGCTGTTCCTTCGCGCGCGCCAGGCTGGGTGCGTGCGGCGCGTAGTCGCTGCGCGGCGTCAGACGCGTGTCGACCACGGCGCGCAGCGGCAGCGGCGGCAGGAAACGCCCGACATTGAGGTTGCGATCGGCGACGCATTCGAGCGCGAACACGCATTCGAGCAGGGCCGTGCGCGGCGGCAGCGCCGCGTCGACCAGAACCGAGGCATTGCCCTGTTCGCTTTCGAGCAGCAGGTCGAGGGCGCCGAGCACGAGTGGATGATCCAGTCGCAGCAGCGGCAGCTCTTCGCGCGCGAGCGCAGTCGCGCGTTCGAACGTCACTTGCTGCGGGCCGTCCTTGAGGCCGGGGAACCCATCGGTGCTGAGATATTCCGGATCGAGCACGCAGGTGCGCGGGCCGGTTTCCTCGCCGTCGATGCCGAACTGCTCGAACAGGGCGAGTACGAAGTCGTCGGCGCCGGTATCGGCATCCTGTTCGCGCAGCGCGGTGGCGAGGCGCTGTTCGCGCGCCTGGCGTTCGCTGGCGAGTTCGAGCAGGCGGTCGCGGCCGGCGTTGACGAGTTCGGACAGTTCGCGATGCGTCGCCGCCGTTTCAGCGATCAGCGAATCGATTTCGGCGTCGGGGTCTTCGGCGCCATGGGCATGGCGCTCCGCCTCGGTCAGGATGCGCGCGCCGTAGCGGCGCAGGATCTCGCGGCCGTCCGAGGGGCTGCTGCGCAGCGCGTCGAGGCCTTCGTGATACCAGCGCAGCAGCGCGTGCTGCGCGCTGCCGCCGAATGCGGCGGCGTGGATCACGATATCGTGGCGCTGGCCGATGCGATCGAGGCGGCCGATGCGCTGTTCGAGCAGATCCGGATCGAGCGGCAGATCCCACAGGATCAGATGGTGCGCAAACTGGAAATTGCGCCCTTCCGAGCCGATCTCGGAGCAGAGCAGTACGCGCGCACCGTCCGCCTCGGCGAACCAGGCCGCGTTGCGGTCGCGCTGCAGGATGCTCATGCCTTCGTGGAAACGCGCGACCTTGACGCCGCTGCGCGTGCGCAGCGCTTCCTCCAGTGCGAGCACCTTGGCCTGGGTACGGCAGATCAGCAGCAGCTTGTCGCCGGCGAGCTTTTCGATCAGCGCGACCAGCCAGGGCAGGCGTGGATCGTTCGCGTAGTCGAGTTCGCCGGCGGGCGCATGCGCCTGCGCATCGGCGTGGAATTCGGCCAGCAGGCGCTGGCGCTGCGCGTCGTCGAGTTCGCTGCCGTCGAGCACGTGCAGCTCGGCGACGCGGCGCGGAAAGCCGCCGATCTGCGCGCGCCGGTTGCGAAACATCACGCGACCCGTGCCGTGGCGATCGATCAGCGCGTCGAGCAGCGCGGCGGCGTGCGTGGCGCGGTCCGCTTCGTACGCGGTCAGCAGGGCGAGCAGTTCTTCATCGGCGGCGAAGCGCGCCTGCAGCAGCGCGCGCTCGTCGGCGGCGAGCGATTCGGCATCGACCAGGCGGTTCGCCACCGACGACAGCGCGACATAGTCGTCGGCTTCGCCGGCGAACGCATCGAGGTCCACGTAGCGCGCCGGATCGAGCAGGCGCAAGCGCGCAAAGTGGCCGCTGCGGCCGAGCTGCTGCGGCGTCGCGGTGAGCAGGATCAGGCCGGGCGAGGCGGCGGCGAGGCGTTCGACGAGTGCGTACGAGGCGCTGCTGGCGAGCGGCGACCACTCCAGGTGATGGGCTTCGTCGACGACGACCAGGTCCCATTCCGCTTCGCCGATCTGCGCGGCGCGGCGCGGCGATTCGGCCAGCCAGCCGATGTCGGCGATCACGCACTGCTCGTCTTCGAACGGATTGCGCGCGCCGTCGGCGACTTCGATCGCCTCGCAGCGCTCTTCGTCGAACAGCGCGAAGGAAAGATTGAAACGCCGCAGCAGCTCGACCAGCCACTGGCTGGTCAGGCTCGCCGGCGCGAGCACCAGCGCGCGCGAGACGCGACCGGTGGCGAGCAGGCGCGAGAGAATCAAGCCGGCCTCGATGGTCTTGCCGAGTCCGACTTCGTCGGCGAGCAGCGCGCGCGGCGGCCGTCGCTGCGCGACGATCTCGGCGACGCGCAGCTGATGCGCGATCAGATCGACGCGCGCGCTGGCGATTCCCCAGGCGGGCGAACGCATCGCGTCGGCGCGGCGGCCGAGAGCCTGCAGGCGGAAGTCGAAGCGATCCGGCGCATCGATGCGCGCGGACAGCAGGCGCTCGTCGGCGCGCGAGATCGGCTGCGCGTCGTCGAGTTCCGCTTCCGGCAGCGCGCGTTCGCCGGCGTGATAGGTCAGCAGGCCGCCCGTCTCGCTGATGCGCTCGACGACCAGGCTCTGCTTCTGGCCGGCAACCTTCTGGCCGACGCGGAATTCCGCGCGCGCGAGGGGCGCCGCGTGCATCGCGTAGTGGCGCAGCACGCCGGCGGTCGCGAACAGCACTTGCACGTTGCGACCGTCGATGCGCACGACGGTACCGAGCCCGAGTTCGGGTTCGGCATTGGAGATCCAGCGTTGTCCGGGTACGAAAGCCATCGATGCGAAAACCAGAGCGGTCGCGGATTATCCGCCTGCACGGCCTCCGCAGGAAGCGGCGCGCCACGGGATGGCCGCGCAGCGCGCCCGAATTCCCCGGCATGCGGCATTTCGCCCCATGAGTTTACGGGCGACAAGCCGATCCTCGCCTGTGCAGATCGCGCACGGCTGCATCGTCGTCGCCATCGAGCACGCCTGCGCGAAGGCAGGCGTGCTCGATGGCGACGAGAGCGAGCGTAATGTCAGCTTTTGTTGCCGCACCGGGGACCGGGCGACGCGAACGAAAGCGCAGGCAAGATGGAGCGCGCAGCGCCGCGTGAGGTCACGCCCGCGGGTGCGGGCATGACGACTTCGCGATTTCGCGACCGCGGGCGCTCGGCGCTGCTACCAGATCTTCACTTGCTTGGCATCGTCGCGCACCATCGCATCGCCCGCCTTGCATTTGAACGATTCGGCGAATACCGGCATGTTCGACGGCGCACCCATCGCGCGGAACTGCGCCGGCGAATGCGGGTCGGCGTTGAGCAGCACTTCCTGGCGCTTGGCCAGCACGCTGCCGCGCCAGATGCGCGCGAAGTTCAGGAAGAAGCGCTGGTCCGGCGTGTAGCCGTCGATCTTCTTTTCCATCTCGCCCGGGTTCTTCGCCAGCACCGCCTGCAAGGCGTCGTAGGCGACATTGATGCCGCCGAGGTCGGCGATGTTCTCGCCGAGCGTCAGCTGGCCGTTGACGTGCTTGCCCGGCAGCGGTTCGTATTCGTTGAACTGCGCGACCAGCTTCGCCGTGCGCGCTTCGAATTTCGCGCGGTCATCCTTGGTCCACCAGTCCGAGTTGTTGCCCTGCGCGTCGAACTGGCTGCCTTCGTCGTCGTAGCCGTGCGTGGCTTCGTGGCCGATCACGGCACCGATGCCGCCGTAGTTGATCGCGTCGTCCGCCTTCGCATCGAAGAACGGCGGCTGCAGGATCGCGGCCGGGAAGTTGATCGTGTTGTTGGTCGGGTCGTAGTAGGCATTGACCGTCTGCGGCGTCATGCCCCATTCGTAGCGGTCGGTCGGCTTGCCGATCTTGGCGATCTCGTAGTCGTAGTCGAATTTCGTCGCCGCCTCGATGTTGCCGAAGTAGTTGTCCGGCGTGATGGTGACGCCGCTCCAGTTGCGCCATTTGTCCGGATAGCCGATCTTCGGCAGGAAGGTCGACCACTTCTCCAGCGCCTTCTGCTTGGTCGCATCGCTCATCCAGTCGAGCTTCTGGATGCGTGCCTTCAGCGCCGCGCTGACGTTGTCGACGAGCTCGACCGCGCGCGCCTTCGACTCCGGCGGGAACGCCTTGGCGACATAGAGTTCGCCGAGCGCCATGCCCATCGTCTCGTTGACCGCGCCGAGCACGCGCTTCCAGCGCGGCTCCTGCTGCTTCTGGCCGTTGAGCGTCTTGCCGTAGAACGCGAAATTCTCTTCGGCGAGCGGCTTGGTCAGGTACGGCGAGGCCGAGTCGATCTCGTGGAAGCGCAGATAGGCGCGCCACTGGTCGGCCGGTACCTCGGTCAGCATCTTGTCGAGTTCGGCGAAGAACGCCGGCTGCGACAGCGAGAAGCCGCCCTGGATGTCGGCTTTCTGCAGCGCGAAGAATTTCGTCCAGGAGAACGTCGGCGTCGCCTTGTCGGCATCGGCAAGACTGACGAAGTGGTACTGGTTCTCCGGCTTGCGCAGTTCGACCGGCGCCAGCGACGCTTTCGCCAGGCGCGTTTCGAACGCGAGCACCTGCGCGGCGGCCGGCTTGGCCTGCACGGCGGGCGTGCCGGCCAGTTCCAGCACCTTGGCGATGTGCGCCTCGTAGGCGCTGCGCAACTCGGCGTACTCCGGCTTGGAGTAGTACTCCGACGTCGGCAGCCCGAGGCCGCCCTGGAACGCGTAGGCGATCTGCATCTTCGAGTTCTTGAAATCGGCGCCCGAACTGATCGAGAACAACGGTCCCTGGCCGCGCGCGAAGCTTTCGCCGACGAAGGCGACGATGTCGGCCGGCGCCTTCAGCGCATCGATCTTCGCCAGGTTCGCCTTGATCGGCGTGTAGCCGGCCTTTTCGATCGCGCCTTCGGCCATGCCGGAACGGTAGAACCAGCCGATCTTCTGTTCGACCGAGCCGGGCTTGGCCTTGGCCGCTTCGCGCGCCGCCGTTTCGGCGATCTCGCGTTGCGTCTGCAGGCTGTGCTCGCGCAGCTGGTCGAAGGCGCCCCAGCGCGTGCGGTCGGCCGGAATCGGATTGGCGGCGACCCATTTCGCGTTGACGAAGCCGTTGAAGTCGCCGCACGGATTGATCGCTGCATCGAGATCCTTGACCTCGAACGTCGGCGCCGGCGTCGCTGCAAGCGCGCCGGTCGACAAGGCCGCGCAGATCGCGAAGGCGAGCGACCGGTTCAGTAGTTTCCGCATGTCTGATTCTCCATTGGCAAGCGTGGTGTTCGCGATGCCCGTTTCAGCGGGCCCGCTGCGGCGGGTAGAACGGTATAGTTTGCAACATCCGCCTACCAGATATCGACGCGCGCGTCCGGCGCGCGCAGCATGGCGTCGCCCGCCTTGCAGGCGAACGCTTCGGCGAACTGCGGCAGGTTGCTGACCGGGCCGTCGACGCGGAATTTCGCCGGCGCATGCTCGTTCGACTGCACCTGCACGCGCAGCGACTGCGGCCGCTGCTGCGTGCGCCAGGTCTGCGCGAACGACAGGAAGAAACGCTGCCCCGGCGTGAAGCCGTCGCGCTGTTCGTTCGATGCACCCTGCGCGGTCAGCTTGAACGCGTCCCAGGCGACTTCGAGGCCGCCGAAATCGGCGATGTTCTCGCCCAGCGTGAGCCGGCCGTTGATGTGCAGGTCGTCGATCGGCACGTAGTCGTTGAACTGCTGCACCAGCCTGGCGGTGCGCGCGTTGAAACGGTCGCGGTCTTCTTTCGTCCACCAGTCGCGCAGGTTTCCCTGCGCGTCGAACTGGCTGCCCTGGTCGTCGAAGCCGTGCAGCATTTCGTGGCCGATCACCGCGCCGATGCCGCCGTAGTTGACCGCATCGTCCATCTGCGCATCGAAATAAGGCGGCTGCAATTGCGCGGCGGGGAACACCACCTCGTTCTGCAGCGGGTTGTAGTAGGCGTTCACCGTCTGCGGCAGCATGCCCCATTCGCTGCGATCGACCGGCTTGTCGATCTTGGCGAACTGGCGCTGTGCCTCGAAGGCGGCCGCCGCGCGCACATTGTCGAAGTACGCGCCGCGCTTGATCGTGAGCCTGGAGTAGTCGCGCCAGTGGTCCGGATAGCCGATCTTCGGCACCAGCGTGTCGAGCTTCGCGTAGGCGGCCTTCTTCGTGTCCGCGCTCATCCAGTCGAGCTTCTCCAGCCGCGCGTGCAGGGCGACCTCGAGATTCTTGACCAGGGCCAGTGCGCGCTGCTTCGCCTCCGGCGGGAACGTGCGTGCGACATAGGCCTCGCCGAGGGCGAAGCCGAGCGCCTCGTTGGTCGCGTCGATCGCGCGCTTCCAGTGCGGTTTCAGTTTCTGCGTACCGTGCAGCGTGCGGCTGTAGAAATCGAAGTCGGCATCGACGAACCGCCGGGCGAGATAGGGCGACGCGAAACCGGTCAGGTGCCAGCGCAGATACGCCTGCCAGTGCGCCAGCGGCACCTCGGTCAGCGCCTTGTCGGCGGCGGCGAAGAAGGCCGGTTGCGCGAGCGAGAATTTCGTCACGTCGCTGCGCCCGA
>DASWPR010000201.1:0-5762 GCA_036398455.1 Dokdonella sp. | reverse complement strand
AAAGCATGAAGCTGCTCAAGGTCGACTGCCTCGCGCTCGGCATGCTGACCTGCCTGCGCAAGTGTCTCGACCTGCTGCACGCGCACGGCTTGTGGAATCACGCCTATCACGGCGAAAAACCGCTGCTGCGCGACATTCCCTCGCACGTCGACGAAGCGGTCTACGACATGATCTGCCGCGCCGACACGATCGGCGTGTTCCAGATCGAATCGCGCGCGCAGATGTCGATGCTGCCGCGCCTGCAGCCGAGAAATTTCTACGACCTCGTCGTCGAGATCGCGATCGTGCGGCCAGGCCCGATCCAGGGCCACATGGTCCATCCCTATCTGTTGCGGCGCAAAGGCCTGGAAAAAATCGACTATCCGCAATCGAAATTCGAACGCGCCGCAGGCAACGGCTCATCGCGCGTCAGGGACGTGCTGGAACGCACGCTCGGCGTGCCGATCTTCCAGGAGCAGGTCATGCGCCTGATCGAGGTCGTCGCCGGATTCACGCCCGGCGAAGCCGACGAACTGCGCCGCGCGATGGCAGCCTGGAAACGCCGCGGCGGACTGGAGCGCTTCCACGACAAGATCAGGCACGGCATGCTCGAACGCGGCTACAGCGAAGCCTACTTCGAGCGCATCTTCGAACAGATCAAGGGCTTCGGCGAATACGGTTTCCCCGAATCGCACTCGGCCAGCTTCGCGCACCTGGCCTATGCCTCGTCCTGGCTCAAGCACTACCACCCGGCTGCCTTCACCTGCGCATTGCTGAACGCCCAGCCGATGGGCTTCTACCAGCCCTCGCAGCTGATCCAGGACGCGCGCCATCATCGCGTGCACGTGCTGCCGGCCGACGTCTGCTTCAGCGAGTGGGATTGCACGCTGGAATGGCTCGGCGAAAGACCGCCCTTGGCCGCCGACGGCAAGCCGGCCAGTCCGGTGGGCCTGCGCCTGGGCCTGCGCCAGATCGCCGGGGTGTCGCAGCCCTTCACCGATGGCCTCGTCGCGGCGCGGCGCACGCTGGCCTTCGCCGACGTTGCCGACCTGACGCGGCGCGCGCGCGTCAGCGCCGCCGATCGCGCACGCCTCGCCGACGCCGGCGCGCTGCACACGCTCAGCGGCCATCGTCATCGCGCCCGCTGGGACAGCGCCGGCGCGGAGCTTCCCTCGCCGCTGCTCGCCGACGCCACCATCACCGAGCAACGCGTTGCGCTGAGCACCCCTTCGCTGCACCAGGACGTGATGGCCGACTACGCGACGCAAGGGCTTTCGCTGAAGGGGCATCCGCTCGCCCTGGTGCGGCCGCAACTCGACCGACGCCGCGTCGTGCCGGCGTTTCTGGTCGGCGAGGAACAACGCAACGGCCTGCGCCTGCGCTGCGCCGGGCTCGTCACCGTGCGCCAGCACCCCGGCACCGCGAAAGGCGTCACCTTCGTGACCCTCGAAGACGAGACCGGCTTCATCAACATCGTGGTCTGGCGCGCGCTCGCCGAAGCGCAGCATCGCGTGCTGCTCGAAGCGGTCGTGATGGGTGTCGACGGCGTGCTGCAGGTCAGCGAAGGCGTACGCCACGTGATCGCGAAGCGGCTGCACGACTACAGCTCGCTGTTGCCGGAGTTCGCGTTTGCCTCACGCGATTTTCATTGATGGGGTGGCGCTGCGAACGGGCGCAAAAGACCGGCACGCCGAGGGACAACTGGCTTCTATTTCCCTCGCAAAGCCTTTGCTTTCTTCCGCGTTTTCCTGTCCTTCGCGTCCGTGTTCCGATCTTTCATCTTTCAATTTTCACGACCGGTTTCGCGGCCAGCCCTTCTTCATCACGACACCTCCATCGTCCCCGACAGCCTGCCCATGAACGGCCGGTAGTAGCGCAGCTCGGCGATCGAATCGCGCACGTCGCTGAGTGCGGTGTGCGCCGATTCCTTGGCGAAGCCGCGGCTGACGTCGGGCGACCAGCGCCGCGAGAGTTCCTTGATCGTCGAGACGTCGAGGTTGCGATAGTGGAAATATTTCTCCAGCCGCGGCATCAACCGGTACAGGAAGCGGCGATCCTGGCAGATCGAATTGCCGCACATCGGCGACTTGCCGGCGGCGATCCAGTGCGAGAGGAACTCGACCGTCAGCGCCTCGGCGGTCTTGATGTCGATGTCGGACTCGACCACGCGCTGCCACAGCCCCGAGCGGCGGTGCTGGTTGCGGTTCCAGTCGTCCATCGCATCCAGCCGCTCGACCGGATGGCGGATCGCGAATTCCGGACCTTCGGCGAGCGGATTCAGGTCCTTGTCGGTGACGATCGTGGCGATCTCGAGGATCGAATCGTGGTCTGGATCGAGCCCCGTCATCTCCAGATCGATCCAGATCAGATTGTCCTCGCTCGTCACTCGCATGCGTCGCTCCCGATGAATGCCGCCGAGTCTAGGCAAGCCGTCCCGTATTGGAAAGCCTCGCCGTGGCGGTGCCTGCGCCGCTATGCTCGCCGGCGATGACACCGACCCTGCTCTGGCACGACTATGAAACCACCGGCGCCGATCCGCGCCGCGACCGTCCGGCGCAGTTCGCCGCGCTGCGCACGACGCTGGAACTCGAGCCGGTCGGCGATCCGGTGTCCTTCTTCTGCCAGCCCGCGGCGGATATCTGGCCGCACCCGGAAGCCTGCCTGATCACCGGCATCACGCCGCAGCGCATGCAGCGCGACGGCGTGACCGAAGCCGAGTTCGCCGCGCGGGTGAACGAGCAGATGGCCGAACCCGGGACCTGCAGCGTCGGCTACAACTCGCTGCGCTTCGACGACGAGTTCACCCGGCATCTGCTCTACCGCAACTTCTACGACCCTTACGAACGCGAGTGGAAGGACGGCAATTCGCGCTGGGACCTGATCGATCTCGCGCGCATGTGCTACGCGCTGCGCCCGGACGGCATCGAATGGCCGCATCGCGACGACGGCACGCCGAGCTTCCGCCTCGAACACCTCGCCGCCGCCAATCATGTGAAGCAGCTGCACGCGCACGACGCGGTATCCGACGTCGAAGCCCTGCTCGGCCTCGCCCGCCTGATCCGCGTGCGCCAGCCGCGCCTGTGGGAGTTCTATTTCGGGCTGCGCAGGAAGCAGCGCGTGTTCGAGCTGCTCGACGTCGCGCGGATGACGCCGCTCGTGCACGTGTCCTCGCGCTATCCGGCCAGCCGCGGCTGCCTGGCGATCATCGCGCCGCTGGCGATGCACCCCGGCCAGCCGAACGGAGTGATCGCCTACGATCTCGACGTCGATCCGGCGCCGCTGCTCGAACTCGATGCCGACGACATCGCCGACCGCGTATTCACCGCGCGCGCCGACCTGCCCGACGACGTCGAACGCATTCCGCTGAAGACGATCCACGCGAACCGCTCACCGGCGCTGGCGCCGCTCGGCGCGCTCAAGGGCGTCGATAGCGCACGCATCGCGCTCGACACGCCGCGTGCACTGGCCCACCTCGAACGCCTGCGCAGCGCCGAGGGCCTCATCGCCAAGCTGCACGCCGTGTTCTCGCGTGCCGACACGCGCGACGCCGCGGTCGACAGCGAACTCGCGCTCTACGGCGGATTCCTCCCCGACGCCGACAAGCGCCTGCTGCGCGCCGTGCGCGAAACGCCGCCGGAGCAGCTCGGCGGGCGCGCGTTTCCGTTCCGCGATCAACGCTACGCCGAGCTCCTGTTCCGCTATCGCGCGCGCAACTGGCCGCAGTCGCTGGATGCCGACGAGCGTGCGCGCTGGAGCGAGTTCCGCCAGCGCCGTCTGCGCAGTCCGACGGCCCTGACGCCGCTGACCGAAGCGGACTACCTGGCGACGATCGCGCGGCTGCGCCTGGACCCGGCGCGCACGTCGGCCGAGCAGGCATTGCTCGATGCGCTCGAGGCCTGGAGTCAATCGGACTTCATGGCGCCGGCCGCCTGAGCGCGCCAATCGCTGCGCGCCGACGCGTTTGCGCCAGCCAACCGCGCGAAGCACGAACTCGATCACATAAACCGCAGGCCGCCAATGCGCATGCTTGCGCATCCGTCCCACGAGGGATGCGTGCCGCGCGCCCGTTCCTCGGGCAACGGCGAAAAATGGATGTCAAACGCTGGCCGCGCGAACGGTGCGCGGGGGTACGGGAGTTGTCGATGGCATTGGATCGGTCATTGCTGCAGTCGTTGCTGCGCGTCGAGCAGCCATGGAGCGTGCGCAGCTATCGCTTCGATTTCGCTGCGCGCAAGATCGACATCTGGATTGGCCCGGGCTCCGTGCTGAACTGGTTCGGCGTCGTGCGCAAGACCCCCGAAGCCAGCGTCGAGCACCACTGGCGCCACGACAACCTCGATGGCTGGCACAGCTACATCCATTTCTCGCTGCCGGCCGGCGCAACCCTGCCGAACCTGCCCTGGGTCGGCGCCCCCGACCAGCCGTTGACGCGCTCGCTCGCGCGCAAGCTGCTGACCCTGCTCGGCGAAGGCGTGCACCTGCGGCACATCTGCGAAGTGCTCGATCTCAGCCTCGATGAAGTGTGGAAGTTCCGCTACGCCGCCGGCGCGAGCATCAGCGCCGGACCCGATGCCGATGTCGCCGAACCGCCCCTGGTTGCCCGCAGCACGCCGCCGCCGCGCGCCTCGTTGAGCGCGGTGCCGACGCCGGCGCCGTTGTCGGCTTCGCCGCCGGCGGCGATCGACGGCACCGTGCCGGACCTGGCCGATCCGATCTGGCAGCACCTGCTCGAAGGCCGCGTGCGCATCGATATCCGCATCCTCAGCCTCAAACTGCTGCTCAGCCGCATGCGCACGCAGCTGGCCGGCGTCTCCGACGAAGAGATCCGCCTGCTGCGTATGCGCGAACTGCATCGCTACTTCGTACGCAACGAGCGCATGCTCGGCTACGAGCTCTACCAGATCAAGGCCGCTTGAGGTGAATGCCGTCGCCAGCGCCGCGACGCCGGCCGCCGGTCATCTGGTCAAGGCGGAAACGGCCGCCGCGCTGATCCGCGCCGGGCGCACGCTGATGCTGTCCGGCGACGAGCATCTGCTGCGCAAGCTGCCGAACGGCCATTGGATCGGCGGCACGATTCCGTATTTCATGGGCCAGCTCGGCGGCGAGACCACGCGCGACCGCCTGTTCGTCACCGAGGTCGCCCTGCATGGCCTGCGCCCGACGATCCGCCATTACGACCTCGCTACCCTCGCGCGCCTGTGCGTCGATGCGCCGGCGAACGGCTACACGCTGATCATCATTCCCGCCTTCACCGAAACGCATTCGAGTTTCGCCCGCAATGCGCCGAACTACGAAGAGATGTACATGAAGCCGCTGGCCGGCTGGGTCGCGGGCATCCACCTCGACGATCTCGGCCGCGCCAAGCCGCTGGTGTTCAACGGCATGGACGGGCGCGAATTCGACGACGGCGCGATGGTCATGCACGTACCGCTGCCGGATTCGAAGTATGCGCACATCGACATCATCAACCTGTTCTCGCAGGGCGACGGCGACCGCATCCGTTTCCTCGACAACGGTTTCAGCGTCGAGAACTGCCTGATCGACGGGCGCCCGCACAACTTCGCCGAGTACGCGCTGGAGCGCAAACTCGACGTGCGCCTGCCACTGGTCGCCGACTACAGCGGCGCGAGCATCAACGTCGCGATCAAGGGTATCGATGCGCAGACCCGGCGCGTCGATTTCTACGCGCCGGTGTTCAGCGATGTCGAGTACCGCTTCGCCAACGCCCTGCCGGACTACGTGCAGGCTTTCCGCGCGGCGCTGCCGCAGCGCGTCGGCGCCGT
>DASWPR010000200.1:0-7125 GCA_036398455.1 Dokdonella sp. | reverse complement strand
GACGATGCGATCGTGATGATCGAGAACATCGTGCGCTACATCGAGCAGGGCAAGCAGCCGCGCGAAGCGGCTGAGATCGGCGCCAAGGAAATCGGTTTCACCGTGCTGTCGCTGACGGTTTCGCTGATCGCGGTGTTCCTGCCGCTGCTGCTGATGCCCGGCGTGACCGGCCGCCTGTTCCACGAGTTCGCCTGGGTGCTGACGATTGCGGTCGCGATCTCGATGCTGATCTCGCTGACGCTGACGCCGATGATGTGCGCCTACCTGCTGAGGGCGGACGCGCTGCCGGAAGGCGACCATGTCGATGCGCACGGCAGCGTGCATGCCGACCCGCACGCCAAGCGCAACACGTGGACGCGCATCCTCGACGGCTACGGCTACTCGCTCGATTGGGTGTTCGCACGTCAGCCGCTGATGCTGCTGGTCGCCACGATCACCCTGATCGTCACGATCGCGTTGTACATCATCATCCCGAAGGGCCTTTTGCCGGAGCAGGACACCGGCCTCGTTACCGGCGTGGTGCAGGCCGACCAGAACATCGCGTTCCCGGCGATGGAGGAGCGCACCAAGGCGGTCGCCGAGGCGCTGCGCCACGTGCCGGGTGTCGCCGGCGTCGCGGCATTCGTCGGCGCGGGGTCGATCAATCCGACCTTGAACCAGGGCCAGCTCAGCATCGTGCTGAAGCCGCGCGGCGAACGCGGCGGCCTCGACGTGGTGCTGCCCAGGCTGCAGCAGGCGGCCGCGCAGATCGCCGGCATCGCGCTGTACCTGAAGCCCGTGCAGGACGTCGCGCTCGACACGCGCGTCGCACCGACCGAATACCAGTATTCGTTGTCCGAGGTGAATTCGAAGGAGCTTGCCACGTTCGCCGCCAGCCTGACCGACGCGCTGCGCCAGCGGCGCGAGCTGGCCGATGTCGACAACAACCTGGCCAACAAGGGCAATGCGCTGAACCTCACCATCGATCGCGAGAAGGCGAGCCGGCTCGGCGTGCCGATGCAGACGATCGACGACACGCTCTACGACGCCTTCGGCCAACGCCAGATCTCGACCATCTTCACCCAGTTGAACCAGTACCGCGTCGTGCTCGAAGTCGCGCCGGAATTCCGCACCAGCACCGCGCTGCTCAATCAGCTGACGGTGCGCGGCAACGGCAACGGCGCGCTCGTCGGCAGCAATGCGACGACGCTCGGCCAGTCGACCTCGAGCAACTCGGCGACGCCGTCCGGCATCGGCAACACCGGCAACATCGGCATCGGCCTCGGTGCCGGCGGCACGATTCCACTGTCGGCGCTGGCCGCGGCCGCGCAGGAGAACGCGCCGCTGGTGGTCAGCCATCAGGACCAGCTGCCGGCGGTGACGATCTCGTTCAATCTGGCGCCGGGCTATTCGCTGTCCGACGCGGTCGACGCGTTCCACCAGGTCGAAGCCAGCCTGAAATTTCCGCCGCAGGTGCGCGGCCAGTTCATCGGCAAGGCGGCCGAGTTCTCCGCCTCGCTGACCGACGAAGTGCTGCTCCTGCTCGCCGCCATCATCGTCATCTACATCGTGCTCGGCGTGCTGTACGAGAGCTACATCCATCCGATCACGATCATCTCGACGCTGCCGCCGGCCGGCGTCGGCGCGCTGCTCGCACTGATGGCCTGCGGCATGAGCCTGTCGGTCGACGGCATCGTCGGCATCGTGCTGCTGATCGGCATCGTCAAGAAGAACGCGATCATGATGATCGACTTCGCCATCGACGCGCAGCGCGGCGGCCTGGATGCGCGCGCGGCGATCCGGCGCGCCTGCATCCTGCGCTTCCGCCCGATCATGATGACCACCGCCGCGGCCCTGCTCGGCGCCCTGCCGCTGGCGCTCGGCAACGGCATCGGCTCGGAGCTGCGCAAGCCGCTCGGCGTGTCGATCGTCGGCGGCCTGCTGCTGTCGCAGCTGATCACGCTGTATACGACGCCGGTGATCTACCTGTATTTCGAGCGCTTCTCCGATTGGGTGAAGTCGCGGCACGAGGCACGCACGGCTTCGCATCTGCGGGAGCGCACGGCGTGAACCGGGTGCTTCGGCGTCATGGCGACGACGCCCCCTTCCGCCCTTCGGGCACCTTCCCCCGCATTGCGGGGGAAGGAACAGCGAGAGGCTGCGCCGGGGAAGGAAAGGCACGCGCCTGCAATACGAATCCTTCCCCTGCGCAGCGGGGGAAGGTGCCGGCAGGCGGAAGGGGGCAAGACGCCCCCCCCCCGCTCGCCACTCCGGCACGCGCACCCGGTGAGAAGCGGCAGCCGCCAGGAGCACGCGCATGAACATCTGCGCCCCCTTCATCCGCCGCCCGATCGCAACTTCCCTGCTCGCCATCGGCGTGTTCACGCTCGGCATGATCTGCTACTTCCTGCTCGGCGTCGCCGCGCTGCCGAACCTGGAGTTCCCGGCGATCTTCGTCACCGCGAGCCAGCCCGGCGGCAGCGCCGATGTGATGTCCTCGACGGTCGCCGCGCCGCTGGAACGTCATCTCGGCCAGATTCCCGGCATCGATACGATCAATTCGTCGAGCAGCGAGAACAGTGCCTCGGTGATCCTGCTGTTCGACGGCAGCCGCAGCGTGGACGACTACGCGCGCGACGTGCAGGCCGCGATCAACGCCGCCGCGCCGGACCTGCCGTCGGGACTGACCAACGCACCGACCTACCGCAAGGCGAATCCGAACGCGCAGCCGGTGCTGATCCTCGCGCTGACCTCGGACACCGCGCCGCTGTCGCAGCTGTACGACTACGCCGATTCGCTGCTGGCGCAGCGCATCCGCCAGCTGCCCGGCGTCAGCGATGTGGATGTCGCCGGCGGCGCGACGCCGGCCGTGCGCGTCGATCTGAACCTGCGCGCGCTCAACGCGATGGGCCTGTCGCCCGACCAGATCCGCAACACCTTGAACGCCGCCAACGTGACCTCGCCGCTCGGCTTCCTGTCCGATGGCAAGACCACCATGGCGGTATCGTCAAACGACGCACTGCACAGCGCAGCCGACTTCGCCGACCTCGTCGTATCGACCAAGAACGGCACGCCGGTTCACCTGAAGCACGTCGCCAGGGTCTACGACGGCCAGCAGGATCAGTACCAGGCGGCCTGGTTCGGCACGCGCCGCGCGATCCTGCTGTTCGTGCGCAAGCGCCCCGATGCGAACGTGATCGGCACCGTCGACAGCGTCAAGGCGGACATCCCGCTGATGCAGGCATGGCTGCCGTCCGGCGTGACGCTGACACCGTTTTTCGACCGCACGCCGATCATCCGCGCCTCGATCGACGAAGTGCAGATCAGCCTGATGATCAGTCTCGGCCTGGTCGTGCTGACGATGGCGCTGTTCCTGCGCCGGCTCGCGCCGACGCTGATCGCGGCGACCGCGGTGCCGCTGTCGATCACCGGCGCGTTCATCGTGATGTACATCCTCGGCTACACGCTCGACAACATGTCGCTGATGGCGCTGGTCGTCGCCATCGGCTTCGTCGTCGACGACGCCATCGTGGTGATCGAGAACGTCATCCGCCATATCGACGCCGGCATGTCGCGCATGGAGGCGACCTTCCTCGGCGCGAAGGAGATCGGCTTCACGATCGTCTCGATCACCGCCTCGCTGGTCGCGGTGTTCCTGCCGGTGGTGTTCGCCAGCGGCATCACCGGCATGTTCTTCAAGGAATTCACGGTCACCCTGATTGCCGCGATCATATTCTCCGCGATCGTCTCGCTGACCCTGACGCCGGCCCTGTGCGGTGTATTCCTGAAACCGCACGAAGCGGCCAGGCCGTCGCGCCTCGGCGTCTGGCTCGATCGCTTCCATGCCGGCATGTTGAACGGCTACCGCCACCTGCTCGATCTGGCGCTGCGCTGGCCGCGCCTGACCGCGCTGCAGCCGCTGCTGCTGATCGTGATCACCCTGTTCCTGATCCGCCTGGTGCCAGCCGGCCTGTTTCCGCAACAGGACACCGGCATGCTGCAGGGACGCACGACGGCGGGCTCCGACGTATCGCCCTCGCGCCTGATGACGCAGCAGCAATTGCTGGCCGGCCTGGTGATGAAGGATCCGGCAGTGGAAAGCGTCGGCTCGCGTCTCGGTGGCGGTTGGGGCGGCGGCGGTGGCGGCAGCGGCCAGCTGTATATCAGCCTGAAACCGCTCGAACAGCGCAACGGAGAATCGACGTTCACGGTGATGACGCGCCTCAACAAGATGGCCGCGAACGTGCACGGCATCCAGATGCGCCTGCGTCCGGTGCAGGACCTGCCGAGCGGCGGCGGCGGTGGCTCCGGCGGCAGCGGCGGTCAATACCAGGTGTCGCTGAAAGGCAACGACAGCGTCGAACTGCAGACCTGGGCGCCGAAACTGGTCGAGGTGCTGAAGAAGATTCCGCAGCTGCGCGACGTCGGCAGCGACGTCGACGAAGCCGGCCCGCGCCAGCTGCTGCAGGTCGACCGCAACACGGCCTCGCGCCTCGGCGTCAGCGTCGCCGCGGTCGACAGCGCGCTCTACGATGCGTTCGGCCAGCGTCAGGTCTCGACCATCTACTCGGACATCAACCAGTTCAAGGTCGTCGTCAGCGCGCTGCCGAACCAGGCCACCGATCCGAGTTCGCTCAGCAAGATCTATGTCGCCGCCGCCAATGGTTCGATGGTGCCGATCACCGCGGTGGCGAAAATGGTCAATACGATCGCGCCGACCGAGATCGATCACGAAGGCCAGTTCTCGACCATCAGCCTCAGTTTCAACCTGGCGCCCGATGCCACCATGGGCCAGGCGACGAAGATCATCCAGGACGCGATCGCCGGCATGCGCATGCCGGGCGACATCCGCATGGATTTCGCCGGAGACTTCCGCAATTTCCAGAAGCAGCAGGGCGACAGTTCGCTGCTCATCTTCGGCGCGATCCTGGCCGTGTACATCGTGCTCGGCATGCTCTACGAGAGCCTGATCCACCCGGTCACGATCCTCTCGACGCTGCCGTCGGCGGGCGTCGGTGCGCTGCTCGCGATGGTGTTGACCAACACCGAGCTCTCGGTCGTGTCGATGATCGCGATCGTGCTGCTGATCGGCATCGTCAAGAAGAACGCGATCATGATGGTCGACTTCGCCCTGGTCGCCGAGCGCGAGCACGGCCTGGCGCCGCTCGAAGCGATCCGCGAAGCCTCGCTGGTCCGTTTCCGCCCGATCATGATGACGTCGATGGTCGCGATCTTCGCCGCGCTGCCGCTGGCGATCGGCTTCGGCGTCGGCGCCGAACTGCGCCGGCCGCTCGGCATCGCGATGATCGGCGGCCTGCTCGTCTCGCAGACGCTGACCCTGCTGTCGACCCCGGCGATCTACCTGCTGTTCGCGCGCATGAGCGAACGCCGGCGCGAGCGCAAGGCCGCCCGCCGCGCACGGCTGCAGCCGCGCAGCGCCTGATGTTTCAACGAGAAAAAGTGCAAGCTCAGCCTTCGCTGCGACCCTGCTCCGCACCGAGCAGACACCGCAGCGGATCGAGCAGCGCGCCATAGCGTTCGGCCAGCCGCGCCGAGCGCTGCAGGGGCTTTCTGACCTGCGCCGCACTCGCCGTGCGCACCTCGCGTTCGACCTCGTGCGAACGCAGGCACAGCGGGTCGAAGTCGAGGCCGCAATGCGCGAGCAGTGCGCGTACTTCCTTCTCGGGATCGTCGAGCAGCGCCTCGTGCACGTGCGCGTGAATCCAGCCCGGCATGCGCTCGTTCCACGCCTGCATCGCGCGCGTGCAGTCGCGCTGGAACGCGGCGAGTTCGACGAGATCGTAGGTGAAGAACTGCGCGTCGCCGAAGTGGTGCTTGTAGCAGCTCCAGCAGGTTTCCAACGGATCGCGCAGGCAATGCACGATGCGTGCAGCAGGCAGCATGCGGCGGATCGCGCCGAGCGTCTGCCAGT
Source organism: Dokdonella sp. (assembly GCA_036398455.1). Taxonomy (GTDB): domain Bacteria; phylum Pseudomonadota; class Gammaproteobacteria; order Xanthomonadales; family Rhodanobacteraceae; genus Dokdonella_A. The sequence goes on along the minus strand of DASWPR010000200.1, from coordinate 1,214 downwards.
TGTGCAGGGTCTTGTCGGTGAAGTGCGCGCGGCCGCCGCGCCAGGCGAGGCTGCGCTGCAGATACTCTTCACCCAGACGCGCCCAGTCCGACGCGGTCGCGTCGGCCACCCAGGCGGGAAATCCGCGCCCGCGCCGTTTCGATTCCTGCTGCAGGATCCACGACACATCGCCGCGCTCGCCGCCGCCATCGACTTCGGGATGCGCCGCCAGGATCTGCTCGGCCAGGGTCGAGCCCGAGCGCGGCATGCCGACCAGGAAGATCGCTTCGCTGCCGCGCTGCGCGTGTGCATCGGCAACGCCCGCTGCGGGAAATGCCTGGAGAATCTCGTCGACCAGCCCGCTGACGGCCGGCGCATCCCAGCGTACGTGTTTGCGCTTGGCCGTATTGGCGATGCGGAACAGGTCGAATGCCTCGGCGTAGCGACCCGCCACTTCCAGCATCGAGGCGTAGGCGAAGCCGAGATCGACCCGCTGTGCGTCGTCCAGCTGCGGATTGGCATACGCGCGGGCGACCGCGGCGAGATCGGCGCCATCGGCACGGAACGCTTTCAGATTGCCGAGCGCGACCCACGCCGACGCCGACTCGGCATCCTCGCCCAGCACGGCATGCAATTCGGCCTCCGCTTCGGCAAGGCGTCCGAGTGTCTTCAGGCTTTCCGCGCGCAGGATGCGCGACGGATGATGCCGCGGGTCGATACCCAGCGCGGCATCGAACGCCACGCAGGCGCCGGCCGCATCGCCTGCCAGTTCCAGCGCGCGGCCGAGGTTGTACCAGGCATCGATCAGCGCCGGATCGAGGCGCGCCGCCTGGCGGAACGCGGCTATCGCGGCGGCCTCCTGGCCGGCCAGGGCGAGTGCGGCACCGAGATTGTTGGCGACGCCGGCATCGCCAGGGCGCAGCTTGCGCACCTGGTTGAACAGCGCGATCGCGGTCTTGAGGTTGCCATGCCCCTGCTCCAGCAGCCCGCACAGACGCAGCAGCTCCGGATGGCCCGGCTGCAGCGTCAATGCTTCTTCGAGCGGCAGCGTCGCCCCGGCGAAATCGCCGCGTTCGAGCGCCTGCTGCGCGCGCCGCGCGAGCGCGAGCGGCGCCGGCATCAACGCCTGCGACGGGGGAGCGGCGCGATGAGGAGCCGGCGTATTCATGGCCGCGCAGTATAGGCATTGCGACGCGGCAGCAGCAGGGCGCCAGCGCTTGCCTGACGGCGCGGTC
>DASWPR010000199.1:0-1663 GCA_036398455.1 Dokdonella sp. | reverse complement strand
GGGCAGGCGATCAGCGTCGCGCTCAGCGGCGACGAGAAGGCCGCCGCCGAACTGGAAGCGCGCGCCAACGGCATCGAAAAGAACATCGAGCGCGTGGTCGAGCGGCGCAGCAAGGCGCTAGAACATCGCGCCGAAGGCCTGTGCCCGCGACTGCATACGCTCGCCAGCATCGCGTCGGCGCTGGAGGTGCGTCTGCCCGATGGCCGCCGCCTCGACCTGGCCGAGAGCGAACGCTAGCGAGAGCGAACGCCAGAACCCCGAACCCCGAACCCCGAACCCCGGCGCGGGGCGGGGCGCCGGGGTTCGTCGACATCGGCTGGCGGCGCTACGGGCCGTCGAATCCGTCCTTGAAGATGAGATCGTTGCCGCCCGCGGCGCAGCTGGTTCCAGCAGCGATCTGCACGTCGTCCAGCCAATAGCCGGGATCGCTGTTGGATGTATCGGACGCGGTGCGCCAGCGGAAATAGACGTTCTGGCTGGCGAAATCGGCGAGATCGACCGCGGCCTGCACGAATCCGCCGCTGTCGCCCGACCACGCCTGGCGGCCGGCCAGGGGATTGCTGCAGCAGCCGCTGATCGGACCGATGTAGCCTCCTGCGGCGAAGCGGTTCGCGTTCGCTGGAATCGAGCCGTTCGCGGCGAGGATGTCGGCCCAGGCCGTGCCGTCGAGCGAATATTCCAGCACGGCGCCGTCGTACGTCGATTCGGTGTTGTAGTGGTGCCAGAAGGTCAGCGTCGCCCCGGGACCGACGGCGATCGCGCTGCTCGTCGCCAGCGTGTGATCGCCGACGGTGGCCGGATCGATCGAGAACCAGGCATGGGTCGGCGAATGGCTCTGGCTGGTGACCAGCGCAAAATTGCTGCCGGCGCCGGTTCCCGCGGCCGTCCATAGCGCAGTGCCGCTCTCCATGTCGTCGCTGAAGGAGACCGCCGGCGGCCCTGCCGGGATCGCGCTTTTCTGGACCGTGTTGGTGTCGACGTTGCCGCTGTTGCAGGTGCCGCTGCCGTTGCCGGTGTCGTCTTCGGCGCGCGCGACGTAGTAGTACTGCGTGCCGCCGACGACGGCGTCGTCGTGGTAGCTGGTGCCGCTCTGGCAATCGGCGATGCGGCTGCCGGCGTCCGGCGTGAAGCCCGCACTGGTCGAGCGGAACAGGCTGTACTTGAGGGCGCCGCCGCCGCAAAGGTTGCTGCCGGCATTCCAGGCGAGATCGACGCCGCAGGTCGCGTTCGCGCTGCTGCTGGCGGAGGCGAGGCCGGCGAAGCTGGGTGCCAGCGTGCAGAGGCCGCTGGCCGTCGCGGCCATGCATTCGCTGTGCGCCGATTCGCAGGTCTGGCTGCTGCTGAACGAGGTGACGGCGTAGGCGTAGGTGGCGCTGCCGGAGACGTTCGTGTCGCTGTACGTGGTCGCCGTCACGTTGTCGGCGATCAGCTGCCAGTTGCTGCCGGGACAGGCGCCGTCACCGCGGTAGACCTTGTAGCTGTCCGCGCCGGCGGCGGCATCCCAGCTGACGTCGACGCGGTTGGCGCCGTTCGCATTCGCCACGATGTTGCCCGGCACCGGCGGCGCGGTGCAGGCATTGCGGCCGTCGATGAACATGGCGCCCGAGTTGGTCGGGTCGAGCCAGTCCTTCAGGCGCGTCGTCGAGGTACCGCCGCCTTCCCA
>DASWPR010000198.1:0-2022 GCA_036398455.1 Dokdonella sp. | reverse complement strand
GCGTGCCGAGCGCGAGGTCGTGCGCAAGGTCGATACCGTCAAGCAGTCCAAGCGCGAGCCGATCAAGATCGAGCCGGTCATCGCGCCGATCGAAAAGAGCGAGCGCGCGCAGCGCGAGACGCAGATTCCGCTGTTCTCCGGCGCATCCAGCGACGGTCAGCTGCCGCCGCTGTCCCTGCTCGACGAGCCGAAGCCGCAGACCAAGGGCTATTCGGAGGAAACCCTGGAAGCCCTGTCGCGCCAGGTCGAGTTCAAGCTGAAGGATTTCCGCATCGACGCGCAGGTGGTCAGCGCGCATCCGGGCCCGGTCATCACGCGCTTCGAGATGCAGCCGGCGCCGGGCATCAAGGGCAGCCAGATCTCCAGTCTCGACAAGGACATCGCGCGCGGGCTGTCGGTGGTCAGCGTGCGCGTGGTCGACGTGATTCCCGGCAAGTCGGTGATCGGCCTGGAAATCCCCAACACGCATCGCGAGATCGTGTATCTGTCGGAGATCCTGAGCTCGGGCAAGTATGACGCGCTGAAGTCGCCGCTGGCGCTAGCGCTCGGCAAGGACATCGGCGGTGCGCCGGTCGTCGTCGACCTGCAGAAGATGCCGCATCTGCTCGTCGCCGGCACCACCGGCTCGGGCAAGTCCGTCGCCTTGAACGCGATGGTGCTGAGCCTGCTTTACAAGGCGAATGCGCGCGACGTGCGCATGATCATGATCGATCCGAAGATGCTGGAGCTGTCCGTCTACCAGGGCATTCCGCATCTGCTCGCGCCGGTCGTGACCGACATGAAGGAAGCGGCCAACGCGCTGCGCTGGTGCGTCGCCGAGATGGAGCGGCGCTACAAGCTGATGTCGATGGTCGGCGTGCGCAATCTCGCCGGCTTCAACAAGAAGGTGACCGACGCCGCCGACGCGGGTCATCCGCTGCTCGACCCGCTGTTCCGGCCGGACGCCTCGCAGCCGAACGTGACCGCGCAGCCGCTGCAGGCGCTGCCCTACATCGTCGTCATCATCGACGAGTTCGCCGACATGATGATGATCGTCGGCAAGAAGGTCGAGGAACTGATCGCACGCCTCGCGCAGAAGGCGCGTGCGGCCGGCGTGCATCTGGTCCTCGCCACGCAGCGCCCGTCGGTCGACGTCATCACCGGCCTGATCAAGGCGAACATCCCGACGCGCATCGCGTTCCAGGTGTCTTCCAAGATCGACTCGCGCACGATCCTCGACCAGTCCGGCGCGGAAACGCTGCTCGGCCACGGCGACATGCTCTATCTGCCGCCGGGCACCGCCGCACCCGAGCGCGTGCACGGTGCCTTCGTCGATGATCACGAAGTGCATCGCGTGGTCGAATGGCTGCGCGCGCAGGGCGCGCCGGAATACATCCCCGGCGTGCTCGAGGAAGTGCAGTCGCTCGGCAACGGCAAGGTCATCGGCGAATCCGGTTTGCCGGAAGACGAATCCAGCGGCGAGAACGGCGGCGACTACGACGAGCTCTACGACCAGGCCGTCGCGATCGTCACCGAGTCGCGCCGCGCGTCCATCTCCGGCGTGCAGCGGCGCCTCAAGATCGGCTACAACCGCGCCGCGCGGATGATCGAGAAGATGGAGCAGGACGGCGTCGTCAGCGCGGCGGAAACCAACGGCAACCGCACGGTGCTGGCGCCGCCGCCGCCGAAAGACTGATTTTCGATGCGAAGCAATCCCCTATTGCACCTAGTAATTATCGGGGTTGCTTTGTTTGTCATAGCGTTTGCGTCTGTGCTGAGACGGCCAAAATGTCCACACTGCGGCAGTCGAGGCGGACGCTATCAATACCAAACGCAATACGGCGCTCCAGATCGACGATACAAGTTCAATCCATTTATCTGTCCACGCTGTGAAGCCGAGGTGCGTGCCGAGCGCGAGGTCGTGCGCAAGGTCGATACCGTCAAGCAGTCCAAGCGCGAGCCGATCAAGATCGAGCCGGTCATCGCGCCGATCGAAAAGAGCGAGCGCGCGCAGCGCGAGACGCAGATTCCGCTGTTCTCCGG
>DASWPR010000197.1:0-2968 GCA_036398455.1 Dokdonella sp. | reverse complement strand
GAACGCGCACGCGGCACGCCTTGATTGAGCTGCCTCAGCACGCATCTTCCGATGCAGGCGTACCATCGTCTTCGTCGTCAGTCCCGCGGAGGTTCACACCATGCATCGCATCAGCAAGTCCGGCGGGGTCAGATCCGGAATCCTGGCCGTGGTGCTGCTCGCACTCGGCGGCTGTGTCTACGGTCCCGACTATGGTTACGTACGCGGCGACGGCTATTCCGGCGATGCCTATTACGGCACCCAGTACTACGGCGGGTCCGGCTACTACGACAACGACCCGTGGGGTTATTACGGCTACGGTCCGGGAATCGGCCTCGGTTTCTACTACGACGACTATCACCATCGCCACTACTACCACGGTCCGCACGGCGGCTGGGGCGGTGGCGGCAATTGGCACGGTGGCGACAATTACGGCCATGGCGGCTACTACGGACACAGCGGCCATGCGATGCCGTCGCGCGCCGGCGGCGGCGCGCATTCGTCCGCACCGCCCGCGCACGCTTCCTCGCGCGGCAGTCACTGACGTCCCGATTGTTCCTTCCGAACGACAGGCACGCCCGGCGCTCACGCCGGGCGTTTTCGTGGGGGCGCCCGCTGGAAACGTGTCGCCCGTGTCCAGCTATCGGCTGCCTGAACAGCGCCGCCGCCGTCGTCAACCCGAACCGTCTGCGGGCGTTTGAGGGGTTACCGCGGCAGGATTGGACAGCGCCGCGGCCAACCGCAAATTCTGGGAGTCGTCATGAACAATCGTCCTCTGCGCAACTGGCTTTCCGCGATCGCACTCGCCGTCGGCATGGCCGCGGTGGCGGCGCCGGCTTCGGCGCGAACTTTCGTCGGTGTCTCGATCGGTGTTGCGCCGCCGCCGGTGCGCGTCGAGCAGGTGGCCGTGCGTCCGGGCTACGTCTGGGCGCCGGGCTACTGGCGCTGGAACGGCGGGCGCCATGTCTGGGCCGGTGGCTATTGGATTCCTGCGCGGCCGGGCTATCGCTATGCGCCGGCGCGCTGGGTGCACGAAGGGCCGGCCTGGCGTTTTCACGGCGGCTACTGGCGCCGCTGATCGATGAAGGGACCGTACCGTCGGCCCGGTCCCTGCGACGATCGCCGACGCGTCCCGTCGGCGATCGCGTTCACCGTAACCCTGCGGCAGGCACACTCCGATGGCGAGCTATCGCGTCGTGTCCCTACCAGGCTCCGTTCTCAGCCGCCCCAACCCTGTGCAAGCCGTTGCAGCGAAGCGCGTTCGGACTTCCCCCGTGTGCTCAGCGCGACTTCGCCCAGCGTTCGTATTCGGCTTTCGAGATGCGTCCGTCCCGGTTCGCGTCCGCGTAGAGGAAATCATTCGCGAGCGGTGGGTACGCGTCGGCTTCGTCGGCGCTGATGAAGCCCGCACCGCGATGCGCCAACTGCGCGAAGGCGGGCGGCGGGCCATAGCTGTGCGGCGCCGGCTGGCCCGAATGCACGGTCAGATCGCCTTGCGGCGTCTGGTAGGTCGTCGAGTGCGAATCGGATTGCGCGAGTGCCGTGGCGCACACCAGCGTCAGGGGAATCAGGATGCAGAAACGCAGGTTCATGCGGATCACCTCGAGGGAGTGGCGAATAGGGCGCCCGCTGTATCGGGTCGCTGCCGCCGCGGATCATCGTCCTGCGCGTCTTAACGACGCTGAACTGCGTGGCGCAGCCATGTCGGAGCGTCGATTCGGGCGCCGGCGTCGCCAGGCGCGCGCGGCTCGATGTATCGTGCGCGCTGGCCCTGTGGAGATGCGCGATTGAATGATGCAACGTCGCCGCGAAGGTCGCGCGTACTCACGCTGATCGCGCTGTTCAAGCTGGCCAAGTCGATCGCCTGCATCGTGCTGGCGGCGATGGCGTTTCACCTGCTGCAACCGGAAGTGGCCGCGCACGTCGGCCGCTGGCTCGAATCGCTGACCTGGGCGACGCGGCACGGCGTGGTCATGCGCGCGATCGAATGGTTCGTCGATCTCGGCCCGCGCCAGTTCCGCGTCTTCGGCGTCGCCGCGCTGGCCTACGCGGTGCTCTACGCGGTGCAGGGCGTCGGACTCTGGTTCGGCCGGCGCTGGGCCGAATACCTGATCGTCGTCGAGACCGGCCTGCTGCTGCCGATCGAGATCTGGGAACTGCAGCATCGGTTCTCGCTGTTCAAGCTCAGCATCCTGCTGACCAATATCGCGATCGTCGCGTACTTGATCCACGTCCTGCGCAAGCCGCGGCCGGACGTCGCCGGCGGATGAGGCGGATGCCGAACGTCAGGCCGCGGCTGGTTTTCGCAGCGATGATCGTCGGCGCGCTGTGCGGCTGCCAGCGCGCGGCACCGCCGGCGCCTTCCGTCGCGCCGGCGCCGGTTGCCGCAACGGTAGCGAACGCGCCGCCGCCCGCCCCGGCGACGCCCGCGCCGGCTGCGCCGGCATCGAGCATGGCGCCGGTGCCGCCGCCGGTTCGCGCGGTCGAGGCGCTGCCCGAACAGACGGCGGCGTGCCTGGCGCGCAATGCCGCCGCGGGCGCGCCGCGTTCGGTTGCCGTGCATCGATGGACGGATGCCGACGGCATCACGCACTACTCCGATCAGGCGCCGCCGGCCGGCACGAAGGACCACCGCGTGATCGACGTGCACGGCCTGCCGCCGATCACCGTGCAGGCGACCGGCTACGACGTCGATCTGCCCGATCAGCTGCAGCAGCGCGCCGTCGCCGATGCGCTCGGTGTGCAGCGCGTGATGCACGATGCGCTCGGCGTCGCTGCGCCGGACGGACTGACTCTGCATGTCGTCTTCGTGAAGGACGCGGCCAGCTATGCGCGCCTGATCGGCGACCCGGCGCTGGCCGAATCGGCCGGTGCGTATTCCACCGCGCAGCAGACGATCTTCGTGCGCATGCAGGCGCAGAACGAAGCGAGTTTCGCCGTATTGCGGCACGAGATCACCCATGCGCTCGTGCATGAATCGATCGGCAAT
>DASWPR010000196.1:0-9160 GCA_036398455.1 Dokdonella sp. | reverse complement strand
TTTCCAGCTGCAGCCGACCCCGGGCACGATCGTGCTGACGGTGATCCTGCAGGACGGAACCACCGGTGCGACCGAGACGATCGAGTCGGGCGGCCCCGACGATTTCCGCGGCTTCGTCAGCGCGACGCCGATCGCCTTCCTGCAGATCGAGGCGCCCGATCTGGACGCGCCGCCGCCGGGCACGACGCCCGATCGCTGGCCGACGCTCGACAACCTGATCATCGGCAGCACGCCATGAGCGCGTCCACGGTACTGCGCATGCGCTCCATCTTTTCCGCGTCGTCCACAGGAATCTCCTTCGTGTTCAGAACCTTTCCGCTCAGCGCCTTGCTGCTCCTCGTGTGCCTCGTCGCCATCTCGCCGCCGGCGCGCGCGGACATGGGGCTGACCGCGACCAGCGAACAGACGACCTATGCGCGCGGCCAGACCAATCGCTTCGTGTTCGACCTCAACCTGATCTCGCAGGCCTACGAAGGCGGCGACAACGTCTACTTCGATGCACCCGCCGGCGTGACGATTTCCGGCGTGCATTATCTGGACGGCTTCCACTCGTGCCCGGATGCGCTGCTGCTCGTGCTCGGCATGGGCACCGGCGAAGGCGGCTGGTACAACCCGGGCTATCCGAGCTTCTGCGGCTATTTCGGCGGCGCGCCCGATCCCGGCGAGCCGCAGACGATGGCGGTCGACATCGACGTGCCGGCCGCCTACGTCGGCGACCTGCCGATCGTCATCACGGTGCAGGGCGACGGCTGCTGCGACCCGCCGCCGCACGAGGGCACGGTCACCCTGACCTTCAGCGATGGCGGCGCGCCGCTGCGCTGGGACTTCGACGACACCGTCGCGCCCGCGCTGCCCGTGGGCTGGACCTCGGCGGTGGCCGCTGCCGGCAGCGGCTGGACCACGCAGTCCGGCGCGGGCGACACCGCGCCGAATGCCGCCTACGCGCAGGCGTCGGCGTCGGCGGGCGAGTCCATCCTGACCAGCCCCGCCATCGTGCTGCCCGCGGCGGGCGGCGAACTGCATTTCACGCAGCGCTTCGCCATCGAGGCCGGCCATGACGGCGGCGTGCTCGAGATCGCCGTCGACGGCGGCGCGTTCGACGACATCCTCAGCGCCGGCGGCACGTTCGGCGCAGGCGCCTACGACGGCGGGGTCGATGCGAATGCCGGCTGCTCCGGCAGCGACGCCAATCCATTGAGCGGGCGCTCCGCCTGGAGCGGCACGCAGGACGCCTTCGCGCCGGTGACGGTCGGACTTCCCGCCGCCGCGGCGGGACACAGCGCGCAGTTCCGCTGGCGCCTCGGCACCGATTGCAGCGGCGCGGCGGGCGCGTCGAACGGCTGGTGGATCGACGGCGTCAGCGTCACGTCGACCGCGCCGCAGGCGGCGATCGGCCCGGCCAGGCTGGCGGTGTCGACCGACACGGATGCGCAGCGCGTCGAAACGCTCGGCATCGGCAACAGCGGCGGCGGCGTGCTGACCTATGCGATCGCCATCGCCGAGGGTGGCGCGGCGGATTGTTCGACGCCGGCGAATCCGGCCTGGCTGCATCTGGGCGCGAGCAGCGGCAGCGTCGCTGGCGGCGTGCGCGACGAGGTCGCGATCGAACTCGACAGCAGCGGTCTCGCCGACGGGCCGGTTTCGGCGCTGCTCTGCGTGACGACCAGCGATCCATCGACGCCGTCGCTGCAGATTCCCGTGGCGCTCGATGTGACGGCCGGCTCCTGCCAGGCGGTCGACCGCCTCTTCGCCAACGGCTTCGACGATGCGTCGAATGGCGCCTGCGGCACGGCGCTGCAGACCTTCGACGACCGCGACGCCTTTCTCGCGCGCGTCGCCAACGACTACGACGAAGACCGCTACACCGGCCTGCGTTCGGGTTATCTGTACGGGCCGATCGACTTCGGCAACGCGACCTACACCTACTCGGTGTTCACGCAGGACGGTGCGGCGGGCGGTCTGTATCTGTTCGCCGGTTCCGGCATGCTGTCGAGCGCTGCCGCGCAGGACCAGTTGGTGATCACGTTCACGGGCGCGCCGGTGACGGCGATCGGCGGCAACTTCTGGGGCCAGCTGTTCTTCAGCAGCACCAGTGTCGATATGAACACGACACCGCCGACGACCGTCGTACTGACGCTCGACGATGGCAGCAGCGAGACCTTCAGCGCGAATGGACCGGACGATTTCCGCGGCTTCGTGGCGACCGCGCCGATCCGCAGCCTCACCCTCGGCACACCCGAGCCCGATCCGGACGGCGACTTTGTCTGGGGCGTCGTTGACAACCTGATCGTCGGACGCGCACGTTGATCGAATGCCCGCCGGAGCGCACAGCGGCGCTCCGGCGGGCGCGATCGTCTTTCACGCCGTCTCGAAACCGTTCGCGAAGATCAGCTCGGTGCCGGTCTGCGGTTCCAGGTCGAGCCCGATCGAGATCGCGGCGTGGTACGAGCCGTCGCCGTTGCCTTGCGTCGCCATCAGCATCGATGACGAAAAGATCGAATCGCTGCTGTTCGTCGTGGTGCGTGCGCCGCGCGAGTTGTACGGCGCTTTCGCCATCACCGCGTCGTTGACCGCTTCGTCGAAGAACAATTGCGTGGTGAATTCGTAGGTCGTGTTGCCGCCGGCGTCGAACCAGCGCGCCATCAGGTGGATGTGGATGGTGCGGCCCGGATACCAGCCCGGGTAGACCGTCGCGAACGAGACATTGCCGTTCGCATCGGTCACCTGGTAGCCGCGCAGCCAGGTCTGTCCGAGCGTGCCGTTGGCAGCCTCGTCGGAATACAGGCCACCGGCGTGGCAATGCCACAGGTCGATCTGCACGCCGGCAAGCGGCACGCATCCGGCGGCGGGGCTGAGCGCGTTGATCGTCAGCGCCAACGGCACGGCGTCGGCGATGAAGATGTCGCTGGAGCCTTCGGTGATGTCCGAGCGATTCAGATGCTCGTCGACGAAGTAAGGCCCGATCGTCAGCTCCGGTGCGAGCACGCAGACGCCCTTGCTGGCGGCGAACGCCACCGGCATCGCGCGGCCGTCGAGCAGACGACATCCGAGCACGCCGGCCGCGCCGAGGACGCAGAGCGAGCCGAGCGCCCTGCGCCGGCTGAGTTTCGCATCGTGTTCGCACATGTCGTGGGCTCCGGTCGTGGTGCTGCGGCTCGACAGGACGGCGCAGGGCGATCATCGCACCTGCGCCGGTGTCCGTCGCGTGCCGCCGCCTGCGTCGCTGCAGCCGCCTTCTACGAGCCGGCGACCGGCGCATCCGGCGCGGCGCCAGCCGATGCTCCCGCTGGACCCGGGCGTGCATCCGGCCGACCGTCGGGGCCGCCGCGATGCGGACCGCGCGGGTCGTCGTCGTGGTGCGGGCCATCCATTCCGCGTGGTCCGCGCTGCCCGAGCTGCCATTCGGCGTAGCGGCGGAAACCGTCGTCGCCGAGCAGCTTGCGCAGGCGTTCGCTGCTTTGTTCGTCGATGCGCTCGACGTCCGCGCGTTCGCGCTTGCGCTGTGCTTCCATCGCGTCGTGCGTCTTCTCGTGCGTGGCATCGAGCGCGTCGCGGCGGTCGAGCAGGATCTTGCGCAACTCCACCTGCTGCTGCGTCGACAGGGAAGGAATCGTCGCGAGTTCCTCGGCGGACGGCAGCGGCGGCCCGTGCGGACCCGGCGGCATCGGTGGTGCCGCCACCGCGAGCGTGCCAGCGGCGAGGCAGGCGGCGGCGAGCGAGAAAGCGAGCACGCGCGGCGGCAGGCGGTGGATTTTTATCATCGTGGACATGGATCTCCTCAAGTAGGCGCGGCCGGTCATCCGGCAGCCCTCAATCTGCGCGGCAAATGCGCAGCGCGGGCGCAGGCATCATGGAAAAACCGAGGAGTTCGCCACGCATGTGTTTGCGCCGCGTGCGCGCCGCATTATGGTGCGTGCATGCGTCTACGCCTCTGGCATCGTCTGTTCATCGCACTCGCCGCACTCAGCGTGCTGGCGCTGGCCGGTTTTGCCGGTCTGCAGCAGCAGAGCTTCCGGCGCGGCTTCCTCGGCTATCTCTACGAGGTCGCGCTCGAACGGTTGCAGCCGGCCGCGCAGCGCCTGGCGGTGGCGTATCGCGAAAACGGCCAGACATGGACGTTCCTGCGCGAGGATCCACGCCGCTTGGCCGAGCTGGTCGAGCCGCGCGGTCCGCGCTTCGGCCCGCGCCGCGAGGACGAACCGCCGCCGCGCGATCAGGACGCCGCGCCGCCACCGCCGCCACGCGACGCGGCGGACGATTTCCCGCAACGCGGTCCGCGCGGGCACGGTCCACCGGATCTGATGCCGCGCCTGGCGCTGTTCGATGCGCAGGGCGCCCGCGTCGCCGGCAGCCCCGATCTTCCCGACGACGCGCACGACGTGCCGGTGCTGCTCGGCACCGTGCGCATCGGCAGCCTGCGGCTGGCGCGTATTCCCGCGATCAGCAATGCGGTCGATCTCGACTTCGCGCGCGCGCAGACACGCACGGCGCTGATCGCCGCGCTGGCCGTGCTGGTCGGCGCCTCGCTGCTCGCCTTCGCGCTGGCGCGCTGGCTGCTCGCGCCGGTGCGTGCGCTCGCCGAGGGCACGCGCGCGCTCGCGGCCGGCGACTACACGCGGCGCATCGTGGCGACGCGCGCGGACGAACTCGGCGCGCTCGCCGCCGACTTCAATCATCTGGCGGCGAGCCTCGAACAGCATCGCGAGGCGCGCCGCCAGTGGGGTGCCGATATCGCGCATGAACTGCGCACGCCGCTCAGCGTACTGCGCGGCGAAGTGCAGGCGCTGCAGGATGGCGTACGCGCGCCGACGGCGCAGGCGTTCGATTCCCTCTACGCCGAATGCGAACGCCTCGGCAGCTTGATCGAGGATCTGTACCAGCTCGCGCTGGCCGATGCCGGCGCGCTCGACTACCGGTTCGAAACCCTCGCCCCGGCCGAACTGGTGCGCGAGGCGATCGATCTGCAGCGGCGTGCCTGCGGCGACGCCGGCCTGTCGATCGAGGCCGTCATCGACGAGGTGCCGCAGGTGCGCGGCGATGCGCGCCGGCTGGCGCAGCTGGTGGACAATCTGCTGGCGAACGCGCGCCGCTATACCGACGCGCCCGGACGCATCCGCGTCGAGCTCGCGCTCGCCGGCCGATCGATCCGTCTGGTCGTCGAAGACACGCCGCCCGGCGTTCCGGCCGCCCATCTGCCGCGGCTGTTCGATCGCCTGTATCGCGTCGAACGTTCGCGCAGCCGCGCCGGCGGCGGTGCCGGCCTCGGCCTCGCGATCTGCCATGCGATCGTCGCCGCGCACGGCGGCCAGATCGATGCGCAAGCCTCGCCGCTCGGCGGCTTGCGCGTCGTCATCGACCTGCCCATCGTCACAGCGGAGCCGGCATGAACGATCCCGCACATATCCTCATCGTCGAAGACGAGCCGAAGATCGCCGCGCTGCTGCGCGACTACCTGGTCGCATCGGGCTACCGCGTCAGCGTGCTCGACAGCGGCGCCGGCGCTGCCGACTGGATTCGCGAACAGGCGCCCGATGCGGTCCTGCTCGACGTGATGCTGCCGGGCGAAGACGGCCTCGCGGTGTGCCGCGGCGTGCGCACGTTTTCGAACGTGCCGATCCTGATGGTGACCGCGCGCGTGGAGGAAATCGATCGCCTGCTCGGTCTCGAACTCGGCGCCGACGACTACATCTGCAAGCCGTTCAGTCCACGCGAGGTCGTCGCGCGCGTACGTGCCGTGCTGCGTCGCGTCGCCAATGCGCTGCAGCCGGCGACCGCGCCGGTCGAGCTCGACGAGGCGCGTTTCGAAGCGCGCGTGCAAGGCCGTCCGCTGACGTTGACGCCGGTCGAATTCCGCCTGCTGCGCAAGCTCGTCGCGCAGCCCGGCCGCGTGTTTTCGCGCACGCAGCTGATCGACGCGCTGTACGAAGATCACCGCGTGGTCAGCGACCGCACCGTCGACAGCCATATCAAGAATCTGCGCCGCAAGCTGGTCGGCATGGGCGTCGATCCGATCACGTCGGTCTACGGTGTCGGCTATCGGTTCGAGTGGGCCGTGGCGGAAGCCTGACGCAGCGAGGCGCGTGCCTCACGGGCACTGCGGACCCTCCGGCCGCGCCAGGCGCGTCAGCACCATCGAACCGGTCCCATGGCCTTCGGTGTTCCACCGGAAATCGACGCGGCCGTGGTCGCGGTCGCCAGATGTCAGCGTGAAGCAGCCACAGGGCGCGCGTATGGCGCGCCTGCGTCGTGGGTCACTGATTGTCCGCGTATATTTTTCTAGAATTACGCGATTGGACGAAGGGGACGCCCAGATGCGCGACATCGATGTGCCGGTGAAAACCGCGGCGGGCCGGCGCGAACTGAGCGAGCGCCGGCATGTCCTGCATGCGCGCCAGCGCACCCTGCTGATCGCCATCCATGGCGAACATACCCTGCAGGAGCTGCGGCAGCAGTTCCAGGCGCTCGGCGACGTGGATGCGATCGTCGGCGATCTGTACGGCGCCGGCCTGGTCGAGCCGCAGAGCGTTGCCGCCGCCATCGCGCCCGGCGCGGCGGCGGAGGCGCTGCCGCCCGAAGAGACGATCTCGCCGCTGCAGCTCGCACGCCAGTTCATGAACGAAACGGCCGTCGCGGCGCTCGGCTTGCGCGCGTTCCTGTTCACGCTGAAGATCGAGAAGTGCTATTCCAAGACGGATCTCGAAGCCTTGCTGCCCGAATACCGCCGCGTGATGGGCAAAGCGCGCAACGCGCCTTACGCGAAGGCGATGGTGCAGCGGGCGGAGGCGATGCTGGCGAAGGCATGACGTGCCCTGAAGGGCACGCGCCGCCGGTGCTTTCTCCAGGGCTGTGCACGTACGTGGCGACGCGATTTGTCGACGCCAGACGGATGCGGTCAGACGGCTGATCCGCGCTGCCACACCAGGCAACGATTGTTCGCCGGCATCGCGGCGTTGTCGAGCAAGTTGAAGCCCGCTTCGCGCGCGAGCGCATCGACCGCCTCGAAATCGCGGATGCCCATGCGCGCGTCGCGCGACTTCAGTGAGCGGTCGAACTCCGCATTGCTCGCGCTGGTGAATGTGCCGCCATCGTTGAACGGGCCGTACACGGCAAGCTTGGCGCGGGCTTCGCAGATTGCCGGCAGGGCAGCGAAGAAGGCTTCGACGTCCGGCCAACCCATGATATGCAGCGTGTTCGCGCTGAACACGGCATCGAACGGGCCGCGCGGCCAGGCTGCGCCGACATCGAGTTGCAGCGGCGCCGGCGTGTTCGCCAGCGCCGCTTCGTCCAGCCACAGGCGCAGGCCGGGCAGATGCTCGGCGCGCTCGGAGGTTTGCCAGATCAGCTGCGGCAGCGCGGCGGCGAAGAACACCGCGTGCTGGCCGGTGCCGCTGCCGACCTCGAGGACGTGCCGGCGATCGGCGAATTGCGTGCGCAGCACGCCGAGGATCGGATCGCGATTGCGCTCGCAGGCTGGAGAGAATGGCTTCGGCGTCATGGCTTCGGCGCGCCGGCGGCGCGATCGCGTCGGGCCGGAATCAGCGCGACACGAAGGCGCGTTGCGCGGTATCGAACCATGGCGTGCACAGCAGCTTCTGCGTGCCGACCACGTCGAACGATGCGCGCCACAGGTCGACGCCGTCGACCGGCTGCGGCGAAGAAAACAGGGTCGTGTCGAAGGGCGCATAGCCGAGGCAATAGCGCACGCGCGCTGCGTCGCCCGTGTCGGCGAGGACATCGCCGCCGAGCTGGCTGCCGGCGACGACGCGTGCGGCGAGCGGCACCGGTGGCACCGTCGGCGCCGGCTTGCGCAAGGGCAGGGCGCGATGATTCAGGCTGAGTCCGTCCTTGCCCTGCTCGGTCGTCACCGCGGCGGCCATGCCGGCCTTGAGCTTGCCTTGCGCGACCGCGACGGTGTCGCCACGATCGAACAGCGCGACCGCGGCGTTGCCGTTGTTGTTCAGTAGATAGCGGATGCGCAGCACCTGCTGGCCGGCGTCGAAATGGAATTCGACGCGCAGCGAAAGATGCGCTTCCTCGACGGTCGTGGTCGGAATCGTATCGTCCCTCATTGCAGGGTGGGGTGGGGGTTCGGCGTGCGTCGCGCCGCTGCCTGTGGGCAGCAGCGCGGCAAGCATCAGCAGCGCAGGCAATCCATTCATGCGATCAGCTTAGCAGGCGTCGATGGCACGGGTCAGCCGTCGACGCACGGCTTGCGTTCAGAGTGCGTAGTGCAGCCGCAGCGGCAGGCCGAGTTCCGCGCGCAGTCCGTTCTCGGTCAATGCCGCGGGATTCGCGGTGGTCTTCGGCGTCGCCGCGTTGTGATCGAAATCGTAGGGCGTGCCGCTGTTGTCGAGACCGACGGCCTGGCGCTCGGAGTTCGGCACGCCGGCGCTGCGGTCCTGCGCATCGGTGCCGCTGTAGTTGCCTTGCTGGAAGGTGCCGTTGACGGCGTCGTAGGCGTGCGACATCTCGTGATAGAGCACGCCGACCGGTGCCGGGAAGTCGGCCATGTGGAACGAGGGGTTGTACGCGATCACCGCGTCGTCGCCCTTGCCGGCCTTGCCGTTGACCAGCTCGGTATCGGCCCAGGTGCCGTTCGTGTCCGGCATGGTGTAGCCGTTGTCTTCGTTGGCGAGTTCGCGGATCGTGACCGTATTGCCGTTCACCGCCGCCTTGTCGTACTCGGCCAGCATCTGGCGGCCGACCGGCGAGGCCTGCAGGAAGTCGATATCCGCCTGCACGCGCTGCACGAAGGCGGGCGAGCCTTCGATCTTCAATCCTTTCGAGCCGGGTGAACCGGTCAGGTCGACATTGACGACCTGGTTGCTGGCGCCCTTGGCCGCACTGAACGTGTCGGTACCCTGCTGCGCGTAGACGATGTCCTTGCCGGATGCGTTGTCGACGCTGTCCTTGCCCGCGCCGGTGTAGACGCGATCGTTGCCGGCGCCGCTGACGATATGGTCGTCGCCGACGCCGCCGGACAACATGTCCTGGCCGGCGCCGCCATTGATGCTGTCGTTGCCCGCGCCGCCCTCGATGTAGTCGTTGCCGGCCCCGCCGGCGAGCGTGTCCTTGCCGTCGCCGCCGTAGACGACGACGTTGCCGGCACCGGCATCGACCACGTCGTCGACGCTGTTTCCGAACTCGTAGTCGCTGCCGG
>DASWPR010000195.1:0-11639 GCA_036398455.1 Dokdonella sp. | reverse complement strand
ACGTATCGAGCGCGAAGGTCTCGCTGCACGGCGACCTGCTGATCCACGCCTTCCCCGACCGCATCGCGCGCCAGGACGCCAACGATCCGCGCCGCTATCAGCTGGCGAACGGCCGCGGCGCGCGCCTGGCCGACGACAGCGCGCTGTACGGCGAGCCGTGGCTGGTCGTCGTCGATCTGCGCTACGACGCGCGCGACAGCCGCATCCTCGCCGCTGCGCCGTTCGATGCCGGCCGCCTCGAATTGGATTTTCCGCAACGCTTCGCGCGAACCCGCAGCGTGCGCTGGAATCGCGACGCACGCGCGGTCGAGGCCTTCGAAGAACGCCGCTTCGATGCGATCGTGCTGGAGCGGCGCTCGGTTCCGGCGCGGCCCGAGGATGCCGTGCCGGCCCTGCTCGCGGCGGTGCGCGAACTCGGGCTCGATGCGCTGCCGTGGAGCGACCACGCGCGCGAACTGCGCCTGCGCACCGAGGCGCTGCGGGCATGGTCGCCGGAACTGGG
Organism: Dokdonella sp.; assembly: GCA_036398455.1. Lineage (GTDB taxonomy): Bacteria > Pseudomonadota > Gammaproteobacteria > Xanthomonadales > Rhodanobacteraceae > Dokdonella_A. The sequence goes on along the minus strand of DASWPR010000195.1, from coordinate 11,137 downwards.
GTTGCCGGATTTCTCCGACGAAGCTTTGCTGCGCAGCCTGGAAACCTGGCTGGCACCGTATCTGGACGGCAAGCGCCGCCTCGATGCGCTGCAGCCGGGCGAGCTTTCCGAAGCGCTGTCGGCGCAGCTCGACTACGACCTGCGCCGCACGCTCGATGCACAGGCGCCGGTCGCGATCGAGGTGCCGAGCGGCATGGAACGCCGCATCGCCTACACGGCCGACGCACCGCCCGTGCTGGCGGTCAAGCTGCAGGAATTGTTCGGCCTCGCCGACACGCCGCGTATCGCGAACGGTCGCATTCCCTTGACCTTGCACCTGCTGTCGCCCGGTGGACGCCCGATCCAGGTGACGCAGGACCTGCGCAGTTTCTGGGAACGTACGTATCCCGAAGTGCGCAAGGAGCTGAAAGGCCGCTACCCCAAGCATCCATGGCCGGACGATCCGTGGACGGCAACGCCGACGCATCGCGCCAAGCCCAGGCGATGAGGAACACTCCGCTCCCCTCTGCCCCAACGGCTTCTCGTCGGGCAGAGGCGAGACCACCGAAGCACGCCGCAACCTTCCTTGGCAGCGCCGGAACCAATCGACCATGCAACGAGTCGCAGCCCGCATGCATCTGAACCTGATCACCCGAACGAGCCGCCCATGAGCAACCCGCAACGCGTACTTCCCTGGATGGCCGCCTTCCTGATCGCGGTCGGACTGCTCGGCGTCGTGCTCGCCCCGCGCCTGCTGGCGATCTTCGCCGCGAACCCGTTCTTCAACGGCGTGATCCTCGCCGTGCTCGCCGCCGGTATCGTCGTGAACCTGCGCCAGGTCTTCGTGCTCTCGCGCGACGTCGCCTGGATCGACGCGTTCCGCCGCTCCAATCCCGAGCAGCGCGCGCCGGGCAAGCCGCGCCTGCTCGCGCCGATGGCGCGCATGCTGGATGGACGCGAGCGCGGCCGCGCGGCGCTGTCGGCGCCGTCGATGCGCACGATCCTCGACAGCGTGCAGCTGCGCCTGGAGGAATCGCGCGATCTGTCGCGCTACCTGATCAGCCTGGCGATCTTCCTTGGCCTGCTCGGCACGTTCTGGGGGCTGCTGGTGACGATCCGCTCGGTCGCCGACATCATCGGTACGCTGAATGTCGGCAACGACGCGACGGCGATGTTCGGCGCGCTGAAGGAGAATCTCAGGCAGCCGCTCGGCGGCATGTCGACGAGCTTCTCGACCTCGCTGTTCGGCCTCGCCAGTTCGCTGGTGATCGGCTTTCTCGATCTGCAGGCCGGGCACGCGCAGAACCGCTTCTACAACGAACTCGAAGAATGGCTGTCGGGCATGACGCGCCTCGCCTCCGGCTCGACCTTCGAAGCCGATGCCTCGGTGCCGGCGTACGTGCAGGCCCTGCTCGAACAGACCGCCGACGGCCTCGACCGCATGCAGCGCGCGATCGTCGAGAACGAACGCGAACGTCACGGCACCAACCAGCAGCTCGGCGAACTCGGCGCCCAGCTCGGCCGGCTGAACGACCTGCTCGGCCGCGATGCACGCGAGCGCCAGGCCGCGGCGGGCACGCAGGACGAACTCAGGAACGTGCTGCGCCAGCTCGCCAGCCAGGGCACGCCGGATACGCGCTTCTCCGACGAGCTGCGCAGCGAGCTGCGCCTGCTTTCGCGCACGATCGCGGCGGCGCTGGAAGGACAGCGGCCGCGCGCACCGGCAGCACCGGCGCCGATGACCGCCGAGCGCGAGCCGCGCCGGTGAGCAGCCGGCTGCGGCGGCGCCGCACGTTCGACATCTGGCCCGGCTTCGTCGATGCGCTGACGTCGCTGATCATGGTGATGATCTTCGTACTGCTGCTGTTCGCGATCGGCCAGTTCGTGCTGACCGATACGCTGGCCGGCAAGAATCGCGCGCTCGATGCGCTGAACGCGAAGGTCGCCGAGCTGGCGAAGACGCTGTCGTTGAACGAGGAGCAGAAGCTCGCCCTGGACGCGCGCGCGAAGGAACTGGCGGCATCGCTCGGTTCGGCCAGCAGCGAACGCGACCAGGCGAAGACGGCGCTCGACGCAGCAGCCGGCGAGGCGGCCAAGCTCAACACCGATGTCGCCGCACTGACCGAACTGAAACAGCAGCTCGAAGCCGAGGTCGCCCGCCTCGCCGCCCAGCTCGATACCTCCCGGCAGGACATGGTCAAGCAGACCGAACTCACCTCCGCCGCGAGCGCCCAGGTCGAGCTGCTCAACCGGCAGCTCGCCGCACTGAACGAGCAGCTCGCGAAAATCCAGGCTGCGCTGGACCTTTCCGGCAAAGATGCCAAGGCGAAGGATGCGAAGATCGCCGACCTCGGCAGGCAGCTCAATATCGCGCTCGCCAACCGCGTCGGCGAACTCGAACGCTACCGCTCCGAATTCTTCGGCAGATTGCGCCAGGCGCTCGGTGATCGCAGCGACGTGCGCGTCGTCGGCGACCGCTTCGTGGTGCCGACCGATATCCTGTTCGACTCCGGCTCGGCCGATCTCGCGCCCGATGCGCAGGCACGCCTCGCCACGCTCGCCGAGACGGTGAAGGAAGTCTCCGCCGAGATTCCCTCCAGCATCGAATGGGTGCTGCGCATCGACGGCCACACCGACAAGCGCGCGATCAACACGCCGCGGTTTCCATCCAACTGGGAGTTGTCGAGCGCACGCGCGGTCTCGATCGTGAAGTACCTCGTCGTGCAGGGCATTCCGGCGCATCGCCTTTCAGCCAATGGCTTCGGTTCGTTCCAACCGCTGGACGACGCCGATACGCCGGAGGCGTATGCGAAGAACCGGCGCATCGAGCTGCAACTGACCAACCGTTGAGCCGACCTCGATTCTCGCGGCGTGGCGGGGGGTTCTCGCCGATATCCAAATCCGGCGGATGACGGACATCGTTTGCGCGCAAGCTCTTCCCACTTGACCACATCGCAGTCGAGAAGCGCCCGGCGGGAATGAGGTTGCGCTCAGGTTTTCCCGGGAGCCGCCGGCGCCGCCTCGCGCTGACTCACCATCACGCTGCCGAGAATCAGCGCCGCGGCGACCAGCATCGTCGGTGTCGGCGTTTCGCCGAGCAGCAGCCAGGCCCAGGCGACGCCGAAGATCGGCACCAGATAGGTGTTGGTCGATGCCCGCGACGCGCTCACGCGCTGGATCAGATGGAAGAACACCGCATAGGCGATGCCGGTGCACAGGATGCCGAGCGCGACCGCACTCAGCCACGAGCCGATCGGCGGCGACACGACCGGCCACGCGACCAGCGCGAACGGCAACAGCATCAGCGCAGCGCAGCTCAAGGTTCCCGCCACCGCGGCCAGCGGCGGCACATCGGCAAGCCAGCGCTTGGTGAAGTTCACGGCGAACCCGTAGCAGAGCGAGGCGGCGGTGCCGGCGAGCGCGGCGGCGCCGACGTTGTCGCCCTGCGTCTTGCCGCTGGCGAGCACGACGACGCCGGCAAAGCCCGCCACCAGTGCGATCGCGCGCCGCGGCCCGATGCGGTCGCCATAGACCAGGAACGCAATCAGTGCGGTGAACAAGACCGTCATGCTGTTCGCGATCGCGCCGATGCCGGCCGGCGCGCGCTCGGCGCCCCAGGCGAACAGCGAGAACGGAATCGCCGAATTCAGCGCGCCGATGATCGCGAAGCGCCGCCCGTGCGCCCACGTCAGGCGCGCGCGCGCACGCCACAGGAACGGCAGCAGGATCAGCGCACCGAGCACGATGCGCACTTCGACCAGCGCGAACGGGCCGAAGTCCGCGGCGGCGATGCGCATGAACAGGAACGAGCTGCCCCAGATCATGCCGAGCGCGGTCAACTCGACCGTGGTCAGCCAGCTCGCGACCGCTGCCGGCGCACTGCCGGTGATTGCGCTGTCGCCTGGAAGCTTGGATTGCATGCGCGCGCCTTGCGAAAAATGGGCGGCGATTATCGCCCGATCGGCGCGGCCATGCTTCGCCGGTGAACGAAGCGAAGGCGCGCGCGCCGCGCTACGCTGGCGGCATGCAGGCACCCGTCACTCCGTATCAGCTGGCCGAATTCGGACGCGCGCTGGCCGAACCGGCCCGTGCGGCGATCCTGCTCGCGCTGATCGATGATCGCGCGCGCCCGGCCGGCGAACTTGCGCAGATCGCGCAGGTGACGGCCGCGACGGCCAGTGCCCACCTGCGCCAGCTCTGCGATGTCGGCCTGCTCGCCGTACACGCGCAAGGCCGGCATCGCTACTACCGGCTCGCCGGCGAGGATGTCGCGCATCTGGTCGAGACGCTGGCGCTCGCCGGCGCGCGTGTTGCGCCGCGAGCGCCCGCACGTGTCGACATCGCGTTCGTGCGGGCGCGCACCTGCTACCACCATCTGGCCGGCCGCATGGGCGTCGCGCTGTTCGAGCGGCTGCGCGCGGAGGACGGGCTGGCGCTGGCGAGCGATTCGATTCGCCTCAACGCGAACGGCGCCGCCTGGCTGTGCCGCGCCGGACTTGAAGACCACGACGCGGGGCTGCTGCAGTTGCGCGGGCGCACCTGTGTCGACTGGACCGAGCGCCGGCTGCATGTGTCCGGGCCGCTCGGTACGCACCTGGCTGCACGCCTGATCGAGCGCGACTGGCTGCGTCCGCAGCGCGGCAGCCGCGCGCTGAACATCGGTCCGCGCGGACGCGAAGGACTGCGCGCGCTCGGTATCGAATGGGACTGAGCCGCGCCGGCGGCGTGCGCTCAGGCGACCGATCCGCAGCGCAGGTGGAAATCCCAATGCACGGCACGGACGCCGTCACCCCAGGCAGACCGCATGTCGTGTTCGATCTGCTCGACCGGATCAGCGCCGGCGTCTTTGCGATAGCGCTGCGTCGCCGACCACGAACGCAGGTAAGCGAGAAACTGCCCGGCACTCCAATCGACCGACATGTCGAACGACGGCGTCGCCACCGCGTCGAGCGGAAACGGAATCGTCGCATAGCCGGCTTCGACCAGCGCGCGCTCCGGCGGCCAGTACGGCCCGACCAGGTCGATGTAGACGCGATCCTTCAGCCGGTCGATCGCCGGCGTCACGCGGCAGTCGGAATAGGCCCACGCCGCGAACAGGCCACGCGGCTTCAGCACGCGGCGTACTTCGGCGAAGAACGCGTCGAATTCGAACCAGTGCAGCGCCTGCGCGACCGTGACCAGGCTCGCGCTGCGATCCGGCAGCGAACAGCGTTCGGCCGGCTCGACGCGATAGTCGATGTTCGCCCGCGCCTCGGCATGGCCGATCTGGCTCGCGCTCGGATCGGTCGCGCGCACGCGCGCGAAGCGTGCCGCCAGCGCAACGCTGGCCTGGCCGTTGCCGCAGCCGGCGTCCCAGACGAGGTCGCGGTCCGGCGCCGCCTTCGCGAGCCAGTCGAACAGCGCCTCGGGATACAGCGGCCGCGCGTCGCGATAGCCGGGCGCGTGGCCGGAAAAGTGATCCTTGAAGGTCATCGTGCGGATTCCTTCGTTGGGCGATGGCGGGCACCGATGCGCAGCGACTGCCCCGGCGCCAGCGTGCCAAGCGAGTGCTCGCCGACACGTTCGCGAATCAGGCGCAGCGTCGGCAGGCCGACCGCCGCGGTCATGCGGCGCACCTGGCGGTTGCGCCCTTCGCGGATCGTCAGGCGCAGCCAGCGGTCGGCGATGTTCTTGCGGAAACGGATCGGCGGATCGCGCGGCCACAGCCACTGCGGCGCGCTCTCCAGCGTCAGCGCCTCGGCCGGCAGGGTCATGCCGTCGTTGAGCGGCACGCCGCCGCACAATGCATCGAGCTGCGCCGCGGTCGGCTCGCCTTCGACCTGCACCAGATAGGTTTTCGCCAGCTTGTGCTGCGGGTCGGTCAGGCGGTGGGCGAGCGCGCCATCGTCGGTCAGGAGCAGCAGGCCTTCGCTGTCGAAGTCCAGCCGTCCAGCCGCATAGACGTCCGTTTCAGCGATGAATGCGGCGAGCGTGCGCCGCGGCGGCGTGCTGCGGTCGGTGAACTGCGACAGCACGCCGTAGGGCTTGTTGAACAGGATCAGCATGGCGCGGCAGGACCGTGCAGTCGGACGGGCGGCAGCGATGATTCGGTCCTGCGCGCCTCGCGGCGCGCCTGCTCCCGGCGTTCGCCGGGACGATGAGCAGTGTCTCGGCGCCGCCCCGCCCTGCCTCAGTGCTTGTCGGCGGGCTGCTGGAAGATCTCGTCGCCCTTCGGCTTGACGAACTTCAGCGTCATGCGATCGGACTCGCCGATCGCCAGGTACTTGTCCTTGTCCTGTTCCTTCAGCTCCAGCGTCGGCGGCAGCGTCCAGACGCCCTCGGGATAGTCCTTGGTGTCCTTCGGATTCGCATTGATCTCGCTCTGGTCGGCCAGCTTGAAGCCGGCATCGGTCGCCAGCTTGATCACGTAGTCCTGCGGCAGGTAGCCCGACTTCTTGATCTTCTCAAGGTCGGCGCCGGCCGCCGCGCGATGATCGACGACGCCGAGCGTGCCGCCCGGCTTCAGCACGTCGAAGAACGCCTTGAACATCAGCGGCGCGCTGTCGGCCATGACCCAGTTGTGCACGTTGCGGAACGTCAGCACGGTGTCGGCTGAAGCCGGCGCACCGAATGCCGGCGCCTTCGGGTCGAACTCCAGCACCTTCGCCGCGCCGTATTCGGCCGCGTCGCCGTCGAATTTCTTCTGCAGCGCGCTCTTGTCCTGGGCGGCCTCGCCCTGCGGATTCTTCGGCTGGTTGATGGCGGCAATGTAGTTGCCATTGCCCTTCAGCAACGGCGCGAGCACCTCGGAGTACCAGCCGCCACCGGGGGTGATTTCGATCAGCGTGGTGCCGGGCTTGACGCCGAAGAATTCGAGCGTCTGCTTCGGATGGCGGTACTGGTCGCGCGCCTTGTTCGCATCGGAGCGCCAGCTGCCGGCGAGCACCTGGTCCAGCTTCGCACCGAACGCGTCGCTCGCACTCTGCGGCGGCGGCGGCTGTGCGGGCTGGTCGGCGGGCGCGGCGGGCGCGGCGGCGTTCGCTGCAGCGGCTTTCGGCGGCGCGGAATCGTTCGAGCCACAGGCAGCCAGCGCGATGGCCAGCGGCAACAGGCAGACAAGCTTGTTCATGCGTGCATCCTCGATCGTCGGTTCCGCGCGGCGCGCGTCAGGGGGCCGCGAGAGTAGCACAAGCCCCGATGTCCAAATCGCAGCAGAACGCGCCGGGTCGAGGTTACGCGCGATTCATCCTGGCACGCGCAATTTGAATAGGTGGACAACGCCCAAGAGTTCACTTTGCACGGAATAAACCCTCACCGCGCGCAGGCGCAAAGGAGATTCAAATGCTGCACTACGCCATCGTATTTCTGGTGATCGCCCTGGTCGCCGCCGTGCTCGGTTTCGGCGGCATCGCCGGCACGGCCGCCGGCATCGCAAAGATCCTTTTCCTGGTATTCCTGGTCCTGTTCGTCGTTTCGCTGGTGATGGGACGCCGCGGGCCACGCGTTTGACGGGCTGAGCGTCAGTCAGGCAGACGTGCCGACGCCGGATACGGCGGCACGTCGACCTGTTCGCCGGCGCGGAAACGCGCCAGCAGCGCCTGCCACCAGGCGGCATCGAAAATCTCGGGGTGCGCGGCGAGCAGGCCGTCGCGCAGATGCGGCGGCAGACCGAGGAAGCGTGGAAACTGTTCGGGGAAGACGTCGTTCTGATGCACGCTGAGCCAGTCTTCGAGCGGGCGCGTTTCGTCCTCTTCGCTCGCCTGCGGCAGCTTGCGGAAACGGCACTGCTCGACCAGGCAGAGTTCATCGTAGTCGTAGAAGATCGCGCGCCCGATGCGCGACACGCCGAAGTTCTTCAACAGCAGGTCGCCGGGGAAGATATTGCTGCGCGCAAGATCCTTGATCGCCTGGCCGTAGTCGAGCACTGCGCGCATCGCGGCGTCCGGCGGCGCCTCGCGCGCATAGAGATTCAAAGGACGCAGGCGGCGTTCGATGTAGCAATGGCGCACCACCAGTTCCTCGCCGTCGATATCGACGGTTTCGGCGCACTCGGTGATCAGCTCGGCGAGCATGTCCGGATCGACCTGGCGCAACGGGAAGCGCAGATCGCGGAATTCCTGCGCATCGACGAGCCGGCCGACGCGGTCGTAGCGGAACACCAGCTGGTATTTCTCTTCCACCTGGCGCCGCGCGATGTCCTTCGGGTAGGCGAAGCGGTCGCGGATCAGCTTGATGACGACCGGATAGTCCTTCGGCGTGAACACCGCCATGACCATGCCGCGCTCGCCGTCCGCGCGCACCAGGCGTTCTTCGGGATGCTCGGCGAGGTGGCGGAACAGATGCCGGTAGCGTTCGGTCTTGCCCTGCTTGGCGCGGCCTAGCACGGTGTAGATTTCGCCGACCGGCTTGTGCGGCATCAGCGCTTCGAGAAACAGCACCGTATTGCCGATCGTCGGCAGGTCCGCATGGAAATAGCTGCGCGCATAGCCGAACAGCAGCGAAATCTGATTGAGATTGGTCAATACGGCATCGGCGCGCACGCCCTGCGGCGTGCTCATCAGCGCGATCACCAGCGGCGCTCCGTCTTCGCCGTCGAGGATGCGTCCGACCAGATACGCCCGGCGCTCGCGATAGAACACCGTGCGCAGCAGTTCGAAGCCGAGCAGCGGCACGCCATCTTCGATCGTGCGCTCGGCAATCTCGCGCGCGATCGCCTGCGCGCAGCGCGCGCGATCGGCATAGCCGTTCGCGAACGCATAGTCGTGCAGCAGGTTTGCGCAGGTTTCGGCGAGATCGCCCTCGCCGCCGTATCGGTTCAGCGCGACCGCTTCGACAATGCCGGCCGTCGGCTCGATGTCGAGCGCGATGAACTCGATCTCCGCATCCACGCCGCGCGTGCGGAAGAACCGCCGCGACAAGGTGTTGAAGAACGTCTTGGTGAGTTCCTTGTCGATCAGTGGTTCGATCTGCAACGCGAACTCGTCGCGAATCGATGCCCACAGCGGACGCGAACGCACGCGGTCGTCGAGCAGGCGTTCGAGCCGCTCCAGCGCCTCGTCGACGCAGACGTCGTACAGATCGATGCGCGCGACCGCGTCGAGCTGCGCGGCATGCCAGTCGCGCTGTTCGAAGCGGCGCCTGGCGCGCCGCGTGATGTCGGCAAAGCGTTCGTTGTAGTCGAGGAACGCATCGAGGATCAGCGCAGCGGCGCGCGCAGGCGGGCTCGGGGTCGAGGCAACGGGAAGCGCTGAGGACGGCACCATGACGCGAGTCTAGCCGATGGCGGAATCGCGAAGGCCGCCGCGAGACGGCCTTCATGCAGCGCGGAAACGAAGGGCTCAGCCGTCGAATCCATTCCTGAAAATCAAGTCGGCCGGATTGGAAGGCTGCGCGACGATGAGCGCCCGGTCGTAGGTATTGAGTGTCGCCCAGACCAGGATCGTACCGTCGGCGCCGATCCAGGAATCCACGCCGCTGCTGTACTGTGCGCCGCCGCCGCTCTCGGGCAAGTAAAACCCGTTTACGGCCGCCTGCACCGTTCCAGCCGCCGTGGGCACGCTGGCGATGTCGCCCTCGCGCAACAGGCGACGGGGCAGGCGACCGTGCTGCAACAGCCACAGGGCATGCTCGCTGCCGGGGTTCGTCGTCGCCTCGAGCACGATATCGCCGTTGCCGAGGACAGCGCTGGCGGTCAGGTTGGCCCAGGTACGATTCGGCTCGGGACCGTAGTCGCCGACGACGCCGAGGATGGCGACGGGCTCGGGCGGGTTGCCGGCACGGACGCGGAACAGGCCGGTGGCGCTTCCGTCCGGCGTGTCGAGGCTCGCTTCGAACGCCGCATAATCGCCGGCTGCGCTGAGCGATGCGATGCTGATGCCGGCGAACGTGGCGTTGCCCCAATGCGGGGAATACGCGCCGGTGTCGCCAGCCAGGGCGAGCGGCCGATTGCTCAACCCGTCGTGCTGGAACAGGCCGCTGAACGAAGCGCCACCCGATGCTTCGCGGCCACGCGCGAAGAAGAAAAACGTCCCTTCGCTGCCCGGCACCGCAGGCGCGCCGTAGAAATCGCTGAAATACGCGGTCGCGATGCCGATCGCCGGGCCGCGTGCACCGGTTTCGAGATCGACGGTGATCGCGCGCGGCGCGCTATTGCAGAGCTCCCAGATGCCGACGCGTGAATTGCTCGTGCTCAAGGTGCCATATACGCGTCCGCTGTCCGTTACGCTGAACCGATTCAGCGATCCGTTCCAGTCAGCCGGAAAGGTATCGCCGGCAACCACGCCCGGCGACAGCGCCGGGTCGGTCGAGTCTTCCAGTGCACATGGCACATTGCCCTGACCCGGAATGTGTTTGGCGACCACGTCCCGGCTGGCGCTGGTCGGCGTCGTGACCGTGCCGACATAGAGCGCCTGGCCCGAGCGCAGCATGCGTCCGCTGCTGAAACCCGACGAATTCGGGAACACCCAGCCGGCACCGAGACCCGGTCCGAGCACGCCATCGCTGAGCGAACGGGCGATCTCGATGTTGTGCGTGCCATCCCAGCGCCACACGCCATAGCTCGCCGCGCTGCCCGGCAGGGCCGGGTCGCCGGCCTGCGCCAGAAAGATCCTCTGGCCATCCGGCGCAGCGCCGCCCCAGCGCGCCATGTAGTCCAGGAATACGTGATTGCTCTCCGCGCCGCTGCGCCCGGGACCGAGACTGCCGCCGACCCCGGTTTGCACGTACCGCTTCAAGCCGCCCGGCGTGCGCGCCCAGTAGCCGGCGCTGGTGCTCGGCGAGCTGACGCGAAAACCGACCAGCCCCGCGCCCGCGTCGCCGAGCCAGTAGTCGGTCAGCGTGCGATTGATGCCCGCCGGCAGATCGGCGGTTGCCACGCGTCCGTCGGTCCCCGCGACGACGCGCCAAGGTACCGTTTGGGCGGTCGCGAACGGTGCGTGCATCAGCGCAGCGACGAGCGCCGCGCACAGGTGTGTTTTCTTGAGCATTCGTTTCCCCAGTTCGACTCGGAAGTTGCGTGCCTTCGCACGCTGCGGCCGTGCTCGCCGCGCGGGCGCGGCACGCATCGGCAGGCAGTGCGCCCGGCAGCGTCGTGCGCGCACCGACATCGGCGGACACACGATTTAACCCATCCATCGGATCGCTCGTGCCGATGCGCACTGCGACTGATGCTAGTGTTGCT
>DASWPR010000194.1:0-5014 GCA_036398455.1 Dokdonella sp. | reverse complement strand
CATTGCGCAGCGGGATGGCGACGTACTGGCCGCCGACGTTGAGCTCGATATTCTTCAGGTCATACTGGAAGCGGATCTGGAAAGTGAGGTCCTCCTTCGCGTCGCCGTTGTTGTCGATCTCGATCTCGTAGACGCCATCGGGATCCATCGTGAAGTAGTTCGGACCGCCGAACGGGTCCTGCAGCGGATCGTAGTTGGCGACGATCGTGACGAAATCGGAGCGTCCCGGCTCGTAGCTGCGGAACGCGTAGACGTCCGTGCCGTCCATTTTCGGATGCTGGGTAATTCCGGGCGCTTCGCGATGGCTGGAAGCGGCGGCGGGCAACGCGAAGGCGGCCAGACCACTGAGGACTGCGGCGGCCAGCGCGGCGCGCGCAGGAACTGCGAGCGGATGAATTCTCATGGAACGTTCCTTCTGCAGGGGTGAGCAGCCCGCGAAAGTGCGTGCTGCGAGGTCTGTACGAAGCGCGCGGGGCTTTGGATGCAGTCGCGCGGAAATACATCGCACAGGCCGAAGCGGCGCTTGCTCCCGCACGGAGTGCGCGCAGCGCCAGGCAGGCGCGCACGACGACGCGTGCATCCGAATCCGATCCGCCGCCGTATGTGCAAGCTCGACGAACCAACCGGGGTGGCGCGATGCGATGGCGTATCAGATGCTGGATGATCGCGCTGTCTGCGGCATCGTGCAGCCTGTCGCAGGTTCGCGCCGATGACGCGCCGGCGGTCGAGCTGCCGCCGATCCAGGTGGCGGCACACTACGACAACGGGGTCGGTACCTCCGACGCCGCCTCCGCCGGCGTGATCCTCGGTTCGCTGCTGCAGAACCTGCCGCTGTTGCGTCCCGGCGAAGTGCTCGAAGCGGTGCCGGGACTGGTGGTCACGCAGCACTCGGGCGAAGGCAAGGCGAACCAGTATTTCCTGCGCGGCTACAACCTCGATCACGGCACCGATTTCGCGATCAGCGTCGACGGCGTTGCGGTCAACATGCCGACGAATGGACACGGCCAGGGTTATAGCGACATCAATTTCCTGATCCCGGAACTGGTCGACCGCATCGACTACCGCAAAGGCCCCTACTTCGCCTCGAACGGCGATTTTTCATCGGCAGGCTCGGCCGATGTGCGCTATCGCGATACGCTCGACGCAACGTTGTTGAACCTGACCCTCGGCGACGACGGCTATCGAAGACTGCTCGCCGCCACCTCGCTGCCGCTGCGCAACGACGGTGCCATCGGCTCCGCACCGCGCCTGCTCGCCGCGCTCGACGTCATGCGCGAAGACGGCCCGTGGATGCACCCGGACGACATGCACAAGTTCAATGCGCTGCTGCGCCTCGTCGACGGCAATCGCGAACGCGGCTGGTCGGTCGATGCGCTGGCCTACGATGCGCACTGGAATTCCACCGACCAGGTGCCGCTGTCGCTGATCCAGTCCGGTGACCTGTGCCGCTTCTGCGCGCTCGACCCGACCGATGGCGGACGCACGGCGCGCGAAATCCTGTCCGGCGAATGGCATGCGCGCGACGCGGACGGCTACCTCGAGGCCTCGGCCTATTTCGAGCACTACCGCCTGCAGCTGTGGTCGAACTTCACCTACTTCGAAGCGGACCCGCTGCACGGCGATCAATTCAACCAGCGCGACAACCGCGGCGTTGCCGGCGGCCAGGCGGTCAAGGGCTGGCAGCATTCGCTGTTCGGCTTCGACTCGATCACCGAACTCGGCGTGCAGCTGCGCCACGACGACATCCACGTTTCCCTGTTCGGTACGCAGGCGCGCGTTCCGTTCGCGACGGTCAGCGACGATCTCGTCGACGAAATGGAAGCCGCGGTCTACCTCGAGAACACGACGACGTGGACGCGCTGGTTTCGCAGTCTCGTCGGCGTGCGATTCGACGCGATCGATTTCGATCTGACCGCGCAGACGTTCGCACCGAACAGCAGCTCGGCAGCGGATCATCGCGTGTCGCCCAAGCTCGCGCTCATCTTCGGGCCGTGGAAGCAGACCGAATTCTTCCTCGACGCCGGCAACGGTTTTCACAGCAACGATGCGCGCGGCGTGGTCGATCGGTACGATGCCAACGGCCAGGCAGCGACGCGCGCGCCTGCGCTGGCAGGCAGTTTCGGCAAGGAGGTCGGCATCCGCAGCGAGATCGTGCCGGGACTGCAAAGCTCGCTGTCCGTATGGCGGCTCGACAGCGCTTCCGAACTCGTCTACAGCGCCGATTCGGCAGGCACCGAGATCAACGGTGCGAGCAAGCGCCACGGCGTTGAATGGAACCACCACCTGGCCCTCAACGAATGGCTGCTGCTGGATGCGGACCTGGCATGGACGCATGCGCGCTATGCGAACGCGAACGACAACGACGCCATCGGCGAGCGCATTCCGAATGCCGTTTCCAAGGTCGCCTCGATCGGAGGGTCGGCCCACGATCTCGGGTCCTGGTCCGGCGCCGTGAAGCTGCAGTACATCGGCGGCTATCCGTTGTCGCAGGATGGCGCGCTGCGTGCGCCGTCATCGCTGGTGACGAACCTTCGCGTACAGCGCCGCGTCAACGCGTGGGCGACGCTGTCGCTCGATGTATTGAACCTGTTCGATCGCAAATACTTCGATATCGCCTATGCGCAGGACTACCGCGTCGCGCCCAGCGCTGCCCTCGTCCCCGATGGCGTGACCGTGCATCCCGGCGAATCGCGCGAACTCCGCCTCACGCTGCGATTGCAGCTGTAGCCAGAAGGCAGTGGGCTCGCCGGCAAGCCACGCGTTCAACGCCCCGCAGCATCGCGAATCAGCGTGCCCGCGCAGAACGCGGCGATCACCGCACAGGCGGCGCCGACCAGCGCTGCGCTGTGGACGCGCGCCAGCAGCGCACCCGCGTCGGCCGCTGCGAAGACGAAGCCGAGCAGCGCCGTCGCGATCAGGCCGCCGATGCGCGCGAGCGCGCTGTTGAATCCCGACGCCGCGCCGACGTGATCCGCATCGACCGCGGCCATCACCTGCGTCGTCAGCGGCGCGACGCAGATCGCCATGCCGATCGCGACGAGCAGGGTCGGCGGCAGCACATGCTGCCAATAGTCGATGTGGCCTGCGTCGATGCGCGCATACAGCGCCAGCCCGATCGCGACGATCACGGCGCCCGCCGTCAGCAGGAAGCGGCCGCCGAGTTTCGCCGCGACGCCGCCCATCAGCCGCGAGCCGATGCCGATCACCAGCGGCAACGGCAGCATCGCCGTGCCGGCTTGCACCGCCGAGTAGCCGCCGATGCGAATCAATGCGAACGGAAGCAGCACGATCAGCCCGCCGAGGGCCGCATAGAGAAAGAACGTGAACAGGCTCAGCCCGGCAAACGTCGCCGTGGCGAACAGACCGAACGGCATCAGCGCCTGCGCGCCGCGGCTGCGCTCGATCTGCAGGAACACGACGATGGCGGCGATGCCCGCCAGCAGCGTCAGCCACACGATTTCGTGCGCGGTGGCCGGGTCGGCCGCTGCGGTCAGCGCCCAGACGATCAGCCCCAGGCCGAGCGTGACGGCGAGTGCGCCGCCGCTGTCCAGGCGCGCACCCTCGCGGCGGTCGAGGCTTTCTTCCACATAGCGCGCAGCGAGCCACGCGGCGCCTGCGCCGATCGGCAGATTGATCAGGAAAATCGGCCGCCAGCCGAGGTGGTCGACCAGCCAGCCGCCGATCACCGGACCGATCGCGCCGGCGATCGCACCCGTGGCCGCCCAGGTGCCGATCGCGCGGCCGCGCGCCTTGCCGCTGAACCCGGCGCCCAGCAGGGCCAGGCTGTTGGGCATCAGTAATGCTGCGCCCATGCCCTGCAGGGCGCGTCCGGCGAGCAGCAGCGCCAGCGTCGGCGCCGCGGCGCAAAGCACCGACGCGAGCAGGAACACGGTGATGCCGAGCAGGAACAGCCGGCGCCGGCCGAAATGATCGCCGGCCGCGCCGCCGAGCAAGGTCAATGCACCCAGCGGCAGCAGATAGGCATTGATCGTCCAGGCCAGTTCGGCGGGGCTGGCATGCAGCGCGCGGCCCAGCGTCGGCAGTGCGACGTTCACCACCGAGCCGTCGATGAATGCCAGGCTCGATCCGAGGATGGTCGCGGCCACCGTGGCCGCGGGATGACGCGCACTGCCCTGACTCGATTCGCCGGCCGCCAGCGGAGCATCGCGGGGTGCTTGATTCATGCGAACACTCCGGCGCTGCAGCGGTCGACCCGACGCCGGATGATTGTTGCATGCGCCGCGCGCGGATGGCCGCGTGGGCCGACCACCGTCCGCATTTCGTGGTGGCTTTTTCTCTTTTTATTTATTTTTGAAGTGCCGCCTCCTGCGCGTCCGGGTCGGCGTGATCGGAGGTATTCTCGGCGCAGGAACCCGGGCGGCATCGTGTGCACGGAAAGCGCGCTCCGGTCCCGTGACGACGCACCGGTCGAACGCCTCCGCGCACAGCGTCGCGCCGACGCGGCCATCACGGAATGGAAAAGCGGTGCCCCCGCCTTTCTTCCCGATCTCACCCTTGCGGAGTATCACGATGAAGGCTTCAAAGAGTCTCCAACGCGCAGCGCTGTGCCTGCTCCTGCTGAGCGGCTTCGCGGGTTCCGCGCTTGCCGATGATGCGCCGGCGATGAAACGCACCGTGCTCGACCGCCACGACCTGAGCGGCGTCGCCGGCAAGGAAGTCGTGCTCGGCACCGCCGAGCTGCCGGCCGGTGCGTCGAGCGGCTGGCACAGGCATCCCGGCGATGAGAGCGGCTATGTACTGAAAGGCGACCTCGTGCTGAAGGCCAAGGGCCAGCCCGATCGCACGCTGAAGGCCGGCGACTTCTTCTTCAATCCCGCCGGTCTCGTACACAACCTGATGGCTGCTCCCGGCAGTGCAGGCGGTACGGCCGTATCGACCTGGATCGTGGACAAGGGCGTGCCGATGGCCGCGCCTGTCGCCGAATAGGCACGGCGACTTCAAATGGGTTTGCGCGCAGCCCCTGGCTAGCGCGAGCTGCCGCTCCGGCGCGCAG
>DASWPR010000193.1:0-2814 GCA_036398455.1 Dokdonella sp. | reverse complement strand
GCGTCCCCGGACGGACTGCGCTCCTCGGTGTGGGATCACGTGATTCACGCTCTGTTGCCGGGCTATCGCGGAGAAAGTGGAGAAAGCGGAGAAGCGTCCCGCGAGCGGCGCACGCCTCGCATGGCCGCTTGCGTGCCGTCGCCGCATATCCAGGTCGAGGTGATCGAGCGTCTGTCCGAAACGTCGGTCGCGGTGCTCTGGCAGGATGCGACCCGCTGCCGCTACGACGACCAGGTGTGGATCAGTTGCCGCGCCCGCCAGAAGGGCTACTGTGCGCTGAGCGGAGCGGTGATCCGGCGCGACGATCTGATCTACAAGCCGCGAGTGCGGGCGAGCATGCCGGCCAACGCTACCGCGATGATTCTCGCCCCCGTGGTCGAGCAGATGTCCGCCCTGACGACAGCGGACGATGCGCGTTAGATTTTCAGCAACCGTGCCGCGTTGCCGCCGGGATATGCAGTGAGCGCGGCTCACTTTCTCCCGGCTCCTGCCCATTGATCGACCGCTTCGGCACGCTTTGACGTTCACGCAATTCAGGCGCGAGCCGGCGCGTCACGCGCTTTCTCATTGTGTCCGCTTAGTGCAAAAAATTTGAACAATAGGTTCAGTTTTTTCCGCGCACGCCCCTCTCCCATTGAACTAGACTTCTGGGACGCCACGCCCGGCGGCGATTCTGCAGTTTCTCCGTTCCTCTCCGTTGTCTTTCTCATCGTCGCGTCCTGGATACTCCGCATGATTTGCATTGGCCCGCTTCAGGTGAACATCGACCGTCGCGAAGTGTTTCTCGATGGTGCACCTGTGCGGATCGGCGGACGTGCGTTCGACATGCTTGCCGTGCTGATCGCCGCGAACGGCGGCCTGGTGTCGAAGAACGAGATGCTCAGGCGGGTCTGGCCGAATGCGATCGTCGAAGAGAACAACCTGCAGGTGCATATGTCCACGCTGCGCAAGCTGCTCGGCGAAAGCCGCGGGCTGATACAGACGGTATCGGGACGCGGCTACCGGCTAGTGCAGAGCGCGTCGGCGCCGGCCGCGGCCGGCGAGCCGCGCGCCGCCGGATCGAATGCCGCCGATGAACCCGTGGACCTCTCGCAAGGCGCCGGTGTCCAGAACAATCTGCCGGTCCATTTTTCTCCGCTGATCGGACGCGACAAGGCACTGGGCGATGTCTCGCAGGCGCTCGCCGCCACGCGCCAGGTGACGCTCGTCGGTTCGGGCGGCATCGGCAAGACGCGCCTCGCGGTCGAAGTCGCGCGCGGCTTGCTGGCGCGTTTTCCGGACGGCGTCTATCTGGTGCCGCTCGCATCCACCGCCGACGCAGGCAGTGTGCTCGCGGCGTTCGCGGCGAGCGTGGGCGTGAATCCGGCCATCGGTCCGCTCACGTTCGCGCGCGTCGGCAAGGAACTCGGCGAGCGGCGCGTGCTGTTCGTGCTGGACAACTGCGAGCATGTGCTCGGCCCCGCAGCCGAACTCGCCGAAACCTTGCTCGGCGTCGGCCCGGAAATCTGCGTGCTGGCCACGAGCCGCGAGCCGCTGCGCATCATGAACGAGCATCTGTACTGGGTCGCTTCGCTACAGGTGCCCGGTCAGGACGATCAGAGCCAGGCGGTACTGCAATGCAGCGCCGTGGAGTTGTTCCTGGCGCGCGCCCGCGCGATCGACGCGCGTTTTTCGTCCGATGAAAAAAGCATTCATCTGACCGGCACGGTGTGCCGCCGGCTCGACGGCATACCGCTCGCCATCGAACTGGCGGCGGCGCGCGCGGCGATCCTCGGTATCGAAACGCTGGCCGGCCATCTGGACGACCGCTTCAATATGCTGACCGGCGGCAACCGCACGGCCTTGCCGCGGCATCAGACCCTGAAGGCGACGCTCGACTGGAGTCATGCGCTGCTCGACGACGCCGAGCGCACCACGCTGCGCAGGCTCGGCGTTTTCGTGAGCAGCTTTACGATGGAAGCGGCGATCGCCGTTGCCGGCGATGGGGCGCTGCATGAAATCGACGTGGTCGCGGCGGTGTCGGGGCTGGTCGAGAAATCGCTGGTGGTCACGCGCATGGAGCGCGGCAGGGCAACCTATCGCCTGCTGGAAACCACACGCGCCTACGCCATGCAGAAGCTCGACGATAACGGCGAACGGCGCTTCGTCACGCTGCAGCATGCCCGCTACTTTCTGGGCGTGCTGGAGGGCGACGCGCCGCGTCGCGCCGACCCGGCGCTCGCGCTCTCCGACGGTTGGCACGACCGCATGCGCGCGGTGCTCGACGACCTGCGCGCCGCGCTGACCTGGGCCTTGTCGCCGAAGGGCGACGAGGCGCTCGGCGAGACGCTGGCCGTGAAATTCGTCTTTCTGCTCTACGAACTGTCGCTCGTCGACGAATGCCGCGCGTGGGCGCAGCGCGCGCTCGACACGGTGGCCGCCGCGCAGCAGGGTTCGCGTTCGACGCGTCATCTGCGTGTGCGTATGCAACTCCATGCGGCGCTTGCCGCGGCGCTTGTCTATGTCAACGGACCGAATCGGGAGACCTTCGGCATCTGGTCGGAGATTCTGGCCTCGGCGATCGCGCTGGGCGATCACGTGTTCGAGGCACGCGCCTTGTGGGGCATGTGGAATGCGAGCCAGTCGTCCGGCGCGGCGCGCAATGCGCAGGCGTTCGCGCGCCGCTTTGCCTTGCTCGCCGCCGAGGTGGGCGACGTCGCCGGAACGATTCTGGCGCACCGGCTGCTCGGGACCGCGGCGCATTACAGCGGCGATCAACAGCAGGCGCGCGCATCGCTCGAACAACTGCTGCAACACGGCGGGGAATTACAGCAT
>DASWPR010000192.1:0-3158 GCA_036398455.1 Dokdonella sp. | reverse complement strand
CGACGCGGTTGAAGCGCGCGTTGTCGACCTTGACCAGATAGAAAACCATCGCCTGCGCCGGATCGTGCGGCACCGACAGCTTGATCAGCACGCCGGCTGCCTGGGCCATCGATTCGATGATCAGCACGCCGGGCATCACCGGGTGTCCGGGGAAGTGGCCCTGGAAGAACGGTTCGTTGACCGTGACGTTCTTGATCGCGGTGACGCGCTTGCCGCGCTAGAACGCGATCACGCGGTCGAGCAGCAGGAACGGGTAGCGATGCGGCAGCATCGCGCTGATTTCCTCGACGCCCAGAGGCAACTTCAGGGTTGTTTCTGGTTCGCTCATGATCTGCTTTCCTTCTCGATGACATCCACGCGCCGCACGAGTTCGTCCAGGTGCTTGAACCGTGCCGCGTTGCGCCGCCACAGCCGGTTCGGCTGGATCGGCGTGCCGGAAGAATATTCCCCGGCGTCGCGAATCGAATGCGTGACCAGGCTCATCGCGGTCACGGTGACGCGGTCGGCGACGCTCAAATGACCCAGTATGCCAGCGCCGCCGCCGATCAGGCAGTAGCGCCCGATCGTCGCGCTGCCGGCGACCGCCGCGCAGCCGGCGAGGGCGCTGTGTGCGCCGATCGTCACGTTGTGCGCGACCTGGATCTGGTTGTCCAGGCGCACGTCTTCTTCCAGCACGGTGTCGCCGAGGGCGCCGCGGTCGATCGTCGTGTTGGCGCCGATTTCGCAGTCGTCGCCGATGCGTACGCCGCCGAGCTGCGGCACCTTGATCCAGCCGCCGTGCGCGGAGGCGCTGCGATCGAAGGCGAGGCCGAAACCATCGGCGCCGAGCACCGCGCCGGGGTGGATCAGCACGCGCTTGCCGAGGTGGACGTCCTGCACCAGCGTCACGCGCGCGACCAGGCGCGACTGCGCGCCGACGGTGCAGCCGGAGCCGACGATGCAGTGCGGCCCGAGCACGGCGCCGTCCTCGACGCTGGCGCCGTCCTCGATCACGCAGAGCGGGCCGATGCTGGCACGTCCGGAAACGCGGGCACCGGCGGCGACGACGGCGCTGGCGTGGATGCCGGGTTGCGCCGCGGGACGCCGCTCGTACAGCGTCGCAATGCGCGCAAACGCGACATAGGGATCGTCGGCGATCAGACAGGCGCCGGACCAGGCGCCGGCATCCGCCGCGCCGAGCACGATGGCGCCGGCGCGCGTGTCGGCCAGCTGCGAGCGATAGCGGGGGTTGGCGAGAAAGCCGAGCTGGCTTGCGCCGGCGTCCGCCAGCGTGGCGACGCCGTCGAGCACCAGCGCGGCATCGCCGCGCAGCGGCAGTTCGAACCGCGCGGCAAGTTCGCCGAGCGAGAAGGCGGAAGCGTTCACGGTGCCGGCGCCTTCGCCTTGCGGCGCAGACGGTCGAGCACCTGATCGGTCACGTCGACCTTGGGGCTCGCATAGATGACCGGGCTCGGCACGATGAGGTCGTAGCCTTGTTCGCGCGCGAACTCGACGGCGGCATCGTTGATTTCGCGCCAGCTGCGATCGAGCTCCTGGTCGCTGCGCGTCTTCAGATCCGCGCGCAGCGCGTCACGGCTGCGCTTGGACGAGCGGTCGAGCGCGTCGATTTCGCGCTGCAATGCATCGGCATCGGCCTTTGCCATCGAAGCCCCTTCCCGTTGCTGACGTTCGCGCAGCTGCGCCGCGCGGGTTTCATCCGCCTTCAGTGCCGCATCGCGATCGGCGAACTCGCGTTCGAGCTTCTGCCGCCCGGCGACCACCTGCGGCGCGTTGTCGAGCAGGCGCTTCATGTCGACGTAGCCGATGCGCGTCGCCGCCGGCGCCTGGGCATCGGCTGCGCCGGCGAACGTGACGGCTGCCGACGCCAGCGTCAGAGCGAGTAGCAGGCTCCCTGGCTGTGCACGTTGCGTCACCCGGCTTCTCCTCGTTCCCCTGCCGCCGACCGCCGTGCCGCAGACTCAGAACGTGTTGCCGAAGGTGAACTGGATCAGCTCGGTATCGTCGCCGCTCTTTTTTCGGATCGGCTGAGCGAGATTGATCACGATCGGACCCACCGGCGCGCGCCACTGGAACGACAGGCCCACCGAAGCGCGCAACTGCGAGGCGCTGAAGGAATTGTAGTTCTTGCAGTCCGGCACAAGTGTGCTGTCGCACAGCGGATTCTTGAACACGTTGCCGACGTCGACGAAGGCCGAAAGACGCGTGCTGTCGTCGTTCTCCTTGACGAACGGCGTCGGGAAGATGATTTCAGCCGATGCTACCGTCTTCAGCGCGCCGCCGATCGGCAGGCGGCAGTTCTTGTTGGTCACGTCCGTGCAGCCGGGAACGACCGAGTAGGGACCGAGCGTGTTGTCGCGGAAACCGCGCACGTCGGAAACGCCGCCGGCGTAGAAGTCTTCGAAGAACGGCAGGCCGCCGAGGTTGGCGATATAGCGCGGGTCGCTCGGCGACATCACGCTCTTCTTGGTGTTGTAGGTGTCGCCGTAGCCGAAGTTGAAGTGGCCGTAGAACGTCAGCGCATCGGTCAGGCGCAGGTACTGTGCGAACTTGTAGTTGATCTTGTAGTACTCGACCGTCGATCCGGGCAGCGTCGTCTCGACCGACACCTGCTGCAGCGAGCCGCGCGTCGGGTTCCAGTAGCGGTTGCGCGTGTCGTGCGCCCACGACAGCTGGATGTTCCAGGTGTGGAAGGTGCGATTGCCGAGGTTGTCGATGTAATCGATGATCCGCTGCGGCGTGATGCTCGGATAAGTGTTCACGCCGGTCTTGCTGAGGCCGATCTGTGTGTTGATGGTGTCGGCTTCGGTGATCGGGATGCCGAGGTAGATGTCGAACGCGTCCGTGTTGGTCAGGTACGCGGCGATGTTCTGCTCGCTCGAATCCAGCTCGGTGTGCTTGATGTCGTAGCCGATGCCGATGCCGTCGTCGGTCAGATACGGTTCGAAGTACGACAGTTCGTACTGCTTGATGTCCAGGCTCTGCACGGCCGTGACCGAGATGCGGTCGCCGCTGCCGAAGAAGTTGTTCTGGGTCACGCCGACGCTGGTGATCAGGCCCTCGACCTGTGAATAGCCGAGGCCGAACTGGAACTGGCCGGAGTTCTGCTCTTCCAGCGTGACCGTCACGTCGACCTGGTCGTCGGTGCCGGGCACCTTCGG
>DASWPR010000191.1:0-16658 GCA_036398455.1 Dokdonella sp. | reverse complement strand
CGGCATCGCCAGGCTTGCCGGCCCTTCCCACGCGTACGAATGCTCGACCAGATGCAGGCCTTTGCCGATTTCGATGCCGACGGGTGCGGCCAGCGGGCTGCGCGCGGGAAACGAGCGCTGCCGCGTTCCCAGCAATCGGCGCAGCGTCGCACGCACATCGCCTGCGCTGCTGGGTGGAGCGATGGTCGCGCGACCTGCCTGCCTCTGCAACGCGCGCAATCGATCGGCGACACTCATGCGAATCGTTCCAGCACCGCCAGTGCAAGCGCCTTGGCCGAACGGCCGCTGGCCTCGTCGCCGGCCAGTACGGGTCCGACGCAGGCAGGGCAGCCGGCCGAGCAGTCGCATTCGGCGACCAGCGCGTAGGCATCGGCGACGAGTTGCGAAGAGCGCTGGAACAACGGCTCGCTGAGCCCGATGCCGCCCGGGTAGTTGTCGTACAGGTAGACGGTCGGATTGAACGCCGCCAGCCGCTCCGGATCGCTCGCGCGCCCGTCTGCGGCGCGCCATTGCCCGCGGCCGCGCTGATCCTGCGAAGCCACCGCGCTGGCGTCCCCCGAACCGACCGACTTCTGCAGGTCGCGGGCCTCCGCCATCACGCCGACGATCGCCGTGGTGTGCAGCGCGTAGGCTGCGCCGAGGAAGCCATCGAGCGCGTCCTGGCGCGACACGAAGACCTGGTCGAGCACGCCCTGCGGCAACTGCCACCAGACGGCTGTGGTGTGCAGCTCCTGGTCCGGCAGATTCACCGGTCCGTAGCCGATGTTCTCATGGCTGTAGAAGCGGATTTTCTTGTAGCCCGAGACGCGCCGGACCACATGCACCTCGCCGTGATGGCAGGTGCCGAGGCCGGCCTTGCTGCCGTCGAAGCGCTCCAGTTCCTTGAGCTTGGTGAAGTCGATCGCGTCGGTGTAGTAGTCGGCGGTCGTCTTCGACACGAACGCCTTGCGGCCTTCCCAGTCGAGCTTCTCGACCTGATAGGGCGCCGACTGGATCATGTAGATCGCGCCTTCGTACAGCGTAAGCGCCGCTGCCGAGTAGTCGACCTCGCCGATGACGGTCTGGCGACCCTCGGTCCGGTCGACGACTACGAAGTTGCCGTCCGCGACGGAGCGCAGGCTCACCGCCTGCGCCGGATAGCTGTCGGCGATCCAGTCCCAGCGGTCGCCTTCCTTGTGCACCACGCCGGCTTCGCCGAGCACGTCGAGGAATTCCTCGACCGGCGTATCGCCGAACACGTCGCCGGCGGCGAAGGGCAGCTCGAACGCCGCGCAGCGGATGTGGTCGAGCAGGATCAGCAACTGGTTCGGCGCGATGCGTGCGGTCTCGGGCGGCGCGTTCTCGAAGAACTCCGGATGCCGGATCACATACTGGTCGAGCGCATGGCTCGAGGCGACCAGGATGCCGAGCGAAGGCTGTTGCCGCCGGCCGGCGCGTCCCAGCCGCTGCCAGGTTGCAGCGATCGAGCCCGGATAGCCGTTGAGGATGGCGACATCGAGCGCGCCGATGTCGACGCCGAGTTCGAGCGCGGAGGTGCTGACCACGCCGTCGATCGCGCCCGCGCGCAGCAAGCGCTCGGTCGCGCGACGCTCGGTGGGCAGATAGCCGCCGCGGTAGGCGCGGATGCGTTCGGGTTTGCGCGGATCGTGGTCGAAGACGTCCTTCAGATACTTGGTCAGCACTTCGACCATGGTGCGCGAGTGCGCGAAGATGATCGTCTTGAGCCGCGCTCGGATGGCGTGCCGCGCGATGCGGCTGGACTGCGAGCGTGCCGACGCGCGGATGCCGAGGTCGGGATTGACGACCGGCGGATTCCACAGCAGCACGTTGCGCTCGCCGCGCGGTGCGCCGCTTTCGGTGATCGCCACGACCTCCGCGCCGATCAGTGCCTCGGCGTGCTCCTTCGGATTGCCGATCGTCGCCGAGCACAGGATGAACTGCGGTGTGACGCCATAGAACGCGCAAATGCGCTTCAGCCGGCGCAGCACATTGGCGACATGCGAGCCGAACACGCCGCGATAGGTATGCAGTTCATCGATGACGATGTAGCGCAGGTTCTCGAAGAACTGCGCCCACTTCGTGTGGTGCGGCAGGATCGCCTGGTGCAGCATGTCGGGATTGCTGACGACGATGTCGCCATGCACGCGGATGGCCTGGCGCGCATCGGCGGGCGTGTCGCCGTCGAAGGTGTAGGCGCGCACGCCGAGTCCGCCGGCGCGGTTGAGTTCGAGCAGCTCGGCCACCTGATCCTGCGCGAGCGCCTTGGTCGGGAAGAGGTACAACGCCTTCGCGCGATGCGCGCGCACCGCTTCAATCACCGGCAGGTGATAGCACAGCGACTTGCCGGACGCGGTAGGCGTCACCACGACGACATGGTGGCCGCCTTCGAGCGCTTCCCATGTTTCGTGCTGGTGCGAGTAGAGCCGCGTGATGCCGCGGGCTTGCAGCGCCTGGCGGGTCGCGTACGAGAGCGAATCGGGGAACGTTCTGAAGTCGCCCGGTGTTGCCGGAAGACGGAAGAACCCCGTGATGCGGTCGCTGTACTTTTCCGCGAGGCGCTCGACGAGGCCTGCGGCCGAGCGAACGTTGAGATCCGCGCGCTGCGCTGCGCGGGTGGCGATGTCGGGCACGGGCGGCACTCACTTCATGGCCTTTTGTTGTCGCCCATCGTCGTCTCATGGCATGAGATGGGCGCGTCCGCTCGAGATGAATCGCGCCTGTGGAGGCGGCCCCTGCAACGGGTCGTCGTTAATGCGCGGGATCGCACTGTGGCGGCACATCACCGCTGGAGCGAACCATGAGCCAATCACAGAAACTTGCTTCTTCGAATCGCGACCCGCTGACCGGCGCGACCGGTGCGCATCCACTGGGTACTGGCGTGGGTGCCGCGATTGGCGGCGCCGCCGCCGGCGCTGCAGTGGGAACGGTCGCCGGTCCCATCGGCACGGCCGTGGGCGCTGCAGCGGGCGCCGTCGCCGGCGGGTTGTTCGGCAAGGGCGTAGCCGAAGGCCTCGATCCGACGGTCGAGGACGCCTACTGGCGCGACAACTATCGCACGCGTCCCTATGTGGAAGCCGGTGCGCGATACGAGCGTTATCAGCCCGCTTACCGCTACGGGTGGGAAGCACGGTCGCGCCTTGGCGCAAAGCCCTGGCACGAGTCGGAGGCGCAGCTGCGCGGCGAGTGGGAAGCCCATCCCGATTCGCTGGGTCTCGATTGGGAATCGGCCAGCGGCGCAATGCGCGATGCCTACGATCGCGACCCGCTCGAGCCCGGTAGTCCGGTGCATCGCGTCTAAGCCGCGATTGATCGGTCGTCGTTGCAACGCTGCACCCGCATTGCCAGGGATGGCTGCGCGGGTGATTTGGCTGTGCGAAGTCTTTGACTGTGCGAAGTCTGTCGGGTCAGAGGCGGTATTTGAAAATCGACGCTTGTTGACGTCCGCGCGCAGGTGGGGCGCACTGCGAACAATGCGAAGGTGTATGAGTTATCGATCGGATCATCAGAGACGCGATGGGACAGGGCGCATCGCAGCCGATGGAGAGGCCGCTTGTGCTTCGTTCAATATTTCTGCAGATATCTCTTTCGCATCGTTGATACTTGTGTACAAGCGCGGTAGGCGCTCGACCGTCAGCGGCTGTGCAAAAGTGACTCTGACCCCGTTCTCCCGTTCTGGATTTCCCTTCGGTGTCGGTGATGCTTCTTGAGCAGACGCGTATACGCGCCTGGCCGCCAGCTCCTGTGCGAATAAGAGACTCTGACCCCGTTTGCCGGATACTTTGTGTACAAGCGCGGTAGGCGCTCGGCCGTCAGCGGCTGTGCAAAAGTGACTCTGACCCCGTTTGCCGCCCAAAAGTGACTCTGACCCCGTTTGCCGCCCCCGTCTGCCCGGTTGCCCGGTTGCGACCCGTTGCGGATCTGGAAGTGTCTCTGACCCCGTTACGGAACGATGCGGACCCCGGTGCGGCTCATCGCCGGGCCGATATCAGCTGCGGACCGCAGGGTTCGCCCAGACACTGTTCGGATCGCCGTGACGCATGCGGTATGCAGTGGCACGCGCAAGCATCGCGAAGGCAATGGACATCGCGATGGCGATCACGTCGACGAACGACGCGGTCCGAGGGCCGCGAGCTGCGCCACTCCAAAACCATTCGCCACTGACGAGTCCGTGCGCGATGGCGACGGCCGCGGTCACGCCGGCAGCCAGCCATAACAATTCGCGGGCGGCCTGCGCCGGCGCTCGCATGGCCGCCCAGGCCATGCACAGGGCCCAGCTGGCGAAGCACGTCCGGCGGATGCCCGCATCGATCTGCCCGGGCGCGATCGCCTCGAACACCTGCGCGGCAACGAAGGCGGCTGATACGGCGACGCAGAAGCCGATGCACAGGCCGACGGTTGCGCGCGCCATGTTGGTCGCGGTGCGCGACTGCTGCAGCTGGCGGCGCTTTCGCCTCGATTCGATCCAGAGCAGGTTGCCGGAGTAGAACAGGAAGGCGCCGCCGAGGCCGAGCAGGAAGTACAGCCACGGCACGACGCCGTTGCCGTATTCGCCGAAGTGCAGGGCATAGGCGGACGCGAGGGTCGCGTGGTTGACGTCGCGCTGGCCGGGCAACTGGACCGCCAGCAGCTCGCCGCTGGCGGCATCGAGCGCGATCGAGCCTTGCGGTCCGAGCGCTCTGGAAGACACGCCGGTGATTTCGACGACCGCGTTGGCATCGCCGGCATTCGCGAGTTTTAGATAGGCGGGTTCGAACGTCTCGATGCCTTGCGCATGCGCCGCTTCGATCGAGCGGGCCTGCCACAGCGCCAGCGATCCCGGCGGCGCGGAAATATTCGCAGCGGATTTTTGCGGAGCCGTGTCGAGCGCGGCCGGCAGCGCCGCCATCAGTTTTCCGTCGAACACCAGCGGGTCCAGCGCCGATGCGAGAACGAACACCAGGCAGAGCACGACGCCCGTCACGGCGAACAGGATATGGAACGGCAGGCTCAGCACGCCGATGACGTTGTGCGCGTCCTGCCAGAACTGCTTGAGGTTGCGGCCGGGGCGAAGCGCGAAAAGGTCTTTCGTCAGTTTCGGCCAGTGAATCAGCAGGCCGGAGAACAGCGCCACGCCATAGAGCAGGCTGACCAGGCCCATCAGATACGTGCCGGCGATGGGCAGCCCGAGCGAATAGTGCAGCTGGTTGACGAGGTCGGCGAGTTCGGTGGACGGGCGCTGCGGGCTGCCGTCGAGATCGTCCAGCGTTGCGAACTGCCAGACGCCGCTGGCGTCCTGCCAATAGGCGATCGAGTGCGGCAGTTCGCTGCCGGGAAACAGCATGCCCATGTGCGTGCGGGCTTCCGGATGCCGCTCGAGCACGCCGTCGAGCAGGCGCTGCGCGTCGGCGAGCGACTGCACGCCCTCCTGCAGATGCGGCGATTGCCACAGCGGCAGCGCATGATGGAACACGGTGATCGCACCGGCGTAGAAGGCGACGAACAAGGCGAAGCCGGCGGCCAGGCCGACCCAGGTGTGGACGGTGTTGAACGTGCGCAGCATCGCCGAGGAAATCTTCACGAGCGCGTTCTCAACGGACCCAGTCGAGCGTCTTCAGCGCCCACAGCAGAGCGAACGCGAGCGCCGCCGCAGCGCTCAGCCAGCCCCATGCGCGCCGCCCATCGGCGAACAGGAACGCGCCGCCGAGCAGCAGCATCCATGCCGGCACGAAGAAGATCAGGCTCGGCACGAGGGCGCTTTGCCAGGGGCCGGGTGCGCACCAGGCGACCAGGCCGGTCAATGCCGCGGCGAGGAAAAATCCCGGCAGCACTCCGGCGAGCGCGCGGCTCCACATCAGCGATGTTCTGCCGCTGCGCCGGCTGTGCTGATCCATGCGAGATAGGGCAGCACGATGGCGCCGAGCATCCAGCAGGACAGCAGGGCGCAAACGCCCGCGCCGAATCCGAGCGCGGCGCTCCACAAGACCCAGGCGATGCCCGCCAGCGCCGCGCCGAGCATGCCGCCGGCGCGATGCAAGCGGCGCAGCGCCGGCCAGCGGCAATGCGCCGAGCGCGCGTACGCGGCGAGGGCGGATGCCAGCGTGATTGCAACGGCCAGCGTGCAGACCATCACAGGCATCGCGCAGTGCGTGGTTTCAATGGATCACCATTTGTACGCGACGGTCGCGCTGACCGTGCGCGGATAGCCGTAGTAGCACCAGGCGGCACTGTTGCACACGCTGACGTAGCGCTTGTCGGTGAGGTTGCTCGCATTGACCTGCACGCGCCAAGGCCCCGTTTCGTAGTGCGCCGCTGCATCGAGCAACGTGTACGACGGCGTTTCCCATTGATTGTAGATGTCGCCGTAGTGGTCGCCCACATAGCGCACGCCGCCGCCGAAGCCGAAGCCTGACAGTGCCCCCGCCGTGATCGTGTAGTCGGCGCCGAGCGACGCCGTGTTCTTCGGCTGCAGCGCGATCTCCTTGCCGAGCGAGAGGGGGTCGGTCGTCTGTGTGACTTCCGAGTCGATATGCGCATAGGCGCCATACAGGCTGAGGCCGTCGCCGATGTTCCAGCGTCCTTCGAGCTCTTCGCCGCGCACTTTCGTCTCGCCCTGCTGGACCGAATACAGCGTGTGGTTGGGGTCGATCGTGAGGGTGTTTTCCTGCGTCAGCTCGTACGCGGCCAACGTCACCAGCAGGTTGCCGCCTTCCGGCTGGAATTTGATGCCGGCTTCGGTCTGCCTGCCGCTGGTGGGCACGAAGGCGCGGCCTGCGAAGTCGGTGCCGACGGTCGGCTGGAACGATTCGGAGTAGCCGATGTACGGGGCGAGCCCGTTGTCGAAGACATAGTTCACACCGACGCGGCCGGAGAACTTGCGGTCGCTCTGGCTGCTGCCGGTGCCGCTGAGGCGATTGTCGGTGTCCGTGGTGACCCAATCCTCGCGTCCACCGAGGCTGATGACCCAGCGGTCGACATGAATCTGGTCCTGCACGTAGGCGCCCGTTTCCTTCTGCACCTGGCGCGCGCTGAAGGAGTAGGCGGGCGTGTTCACCGGACTTCCGTAGACCGGATTGAACACGTCCAGGGGAGCGACCGCGTAGGACCCGTCGGCGTTGAACAGGACGAAGCCGGAAGCATCGTTGTTGCGCGAACGGTGATAGTCGACGCCGGCGAGCACGTCGTGCTGGACGCTGTCGCCGAAA
The DNA here is from genome assembly GCA_036398455.1 of Dokdonella sp. Lineage (GTDB taxonomy): Bacteria > Pseudomonadota > Gammaproteobacteria > Xanthomonadales > Rhodanobacteraceae > Dokdonella_A. The sequence goes on along the minus strand of DASWPR010000191.1, from coordinate 9,477 downwards.
TGGAATTCGACATTGTTGTCGATCGCCAGCATGCGCGAGTCGGTCGACGTCGGATACAGATAGCGCAGCAGGCTGCGCTGATCGTCGAGCAGGCCGAAGGCGCCGACCGCGGTGTTCGGCGCGATATCGGTGCCTTCGTAGCGCAGGTTCTGGTGGAACACCACGTCGTGGCTGAAATCGTGCTCGTATTCGTAGCCGACCGACTTCTCCGTCTTCACGTACTTGTTGTAGCCGGGTTCGCCGGTGAACAGGTGATCGGGGATGCGGCCGTACGGATTCGGCAGCAGGGTGCCTGCCGCCGGCAGGAAGCCGGCACCGGAAATGGTGTCGTTCTTCTGGAAACGCGCGAGCAGGGTCAGCGTGTTCGAGTCGTTCGGCTTCCAGGTCACTGCCGGTGCGAAGTAGTAGCGGTTGTCATGCACGAAGTCGACCACGTCGTCGCTCTTGCGCGCGAGCCCGGTGAGCCGGTACAGCCAGGTGCCGTCGGCATCGAGCGGCCCGCCGATATCGAACGCGGCCTGCTTCAGGCCGTAACTGCCGCCCTGCACCTCGACCTCGCCGAACGCCTGCTCGGTCGGTTTCTTCGACACGTAGTTGATCATGCCGCCCGGCGGCATCGCGCCGTAGTTCACCGAGGCCGGTCCCTTCAATACTTCGACCTGTTCGAGGCCGTAAGGCTCGACGCGCGTGATGCCCGTGCTGCCGCCGTCGGGCAGGGGCAGGCCATCGAGATAGCGCGCCGGCGTGAAGCCGCGAATCAGCAGCCAGTCGCTGCGCGGGTCCGGTCCATAGCCGCCGCCCTGCGCGCCGGCCGTGTACCAGATCGCTTCCTCGACGCCGTGGATGCCGCGATCCTCCATCTGCTGCGCCGTGATGACCGAGATCGACTGCGGGATTTCGATGATGGGCGTGGCGGTCTTCGTCGCGGTGCCGCTGTCCTTGACGATGGGGGCGGTGACCTGCACACCCTGCAAGGTCTCGGGGGCATCTGCGGTTTCGTCTGCCAGGGCGCCCGCGCAGAGCGAGAGCGTGCCGCACAGAAGCGCCAGCTGCGCCGTCAAATGGCGCAGGCGATGAGTGGAAATTCTGCAATCGAGGATCGGGAGGCTGGCTTGGGGCATGGAGGTCATTGTTCTGTCTGAGGAATGTGTGCTCTCGCGCATGAGCGGCGCCGGGCAGCCGACGTCGATGCGGATGAGAATCATTCTATTCTACGCTCCGTGCCAGGCGATGCAACGCTTGTCACAAGACGCCTGCGGGCCGTGAGCGCCTGGACGAACAGGATCGAGGCTTGGATGGCGATGAGCGGCGTGGATCGCGCAGTCCAGCACAGGGCGTCGCAACCATTCGCTGCACGGCTGACCACCGCCCGTGCCCGGTTTGGCGTCGCTCGCGCAGCGACTATTTCCTGGCAGAGGAGATCGGGATCGGGAGCTGATCCCAATGTTATGCGGATCGATGCGATCGACGGGGTATTGCGGCGATAACGCTTGGGGTTCGATGGTCGGTATGCAAAATTCGCTGTCCTGTCCGCCAGGTTTTTGTCTTGCGGAAATGTCGCGCCAATCAATACGGCCGACGATCTGCGCGACATGCAGCCCGAATTGCGCGATACGAGAAAACGAATTCTCCTGTCGTCCTGCGGGGATGATCCAGCGTGTGAAGATCGCGATGTTTTCGCGAATGAGCGAGCGGAGGTGTGTATGGCTACTCTGATATTCGGTGGCGGGCGGACCGTCAGATGGAGCCGCCTGCGCTGCCGGGCAATGTCATTGCCCGGTCGATGGCGCTTCTTCGCCGCGGCCGCTGCCCTCGCGCTGACGATGACCGCGTGTTCCTCGGGAACCTCGCGCCCGCTGCCTCGCGCCGCCCACGAAGAGGGCATCTGGAAGGCCGCGGTGCCCAGCCGGATCATGCAGGGTGAATTCGGAAACCTCGACCCGATGGGCCTCATTGCCGATGCACAAATCCCCTGTGACTGTTCGATCAACTGGTCGAGTCCGGATACGGGCAAGCGGTACTGCTTCGTCAGCGCCACCTCGCTCGTCTATTTCCTGCGGGCGCCGCACCATCACATCGACCAGGCCGCTCATGCCTGGGCTGCTGTCCGGCGCTAGCGAGGTCGGCGGGCGAATTCGCGCAGGTCGCTCGCGCCGTTCGATCATGGGCGAACACGATGCCGCTCGAGCGGATATCGACCGCAGCGGAAGAAAGGACGTTGTCCCGTCGAAAGTCGGGAGACCGTCCTATGGCAGGGCACTATCGCCGATGCGATGCTGATCGGGCTCAACGCAGGCGAATCGGTCGCCTGCTTCGGGTGCAATTCCTGACTTGCCGACATTCGGACGCCCGCAAGCCGCTCTGCTTGCGGGCACTCTTTTTGAGTAGCGCGCCTCAGCGAAAGCGGTTCTTCATTGGCTTTCGGCGGCGCTGGTCTGCACACGTGGCGAGTTCGGGGAAAAGCGCAGCGCAATGCCGCCAGGTCAATGATGGGGCCTCGAATGGAGCGTGCTTTCGACTTCCCGAGCAACGTGCGGATGGAGGTGCCGCGATTGCGCGTGGCGTTGACCGACGATCACGCCATCGTTCGTTCCGGCTCGCGGCGCCTGCTGGAACTGGAGGACGACATCGAAGTCGTCGCCGAGTTCGCCGACGGCGAACAGACCATCGAATGGTTGAACGGCCACGCGGTCGACGTGCTCGTGCTGGATCTTTCCATGCCCGGGCAGGGCGGCCTGATGACGCTGCGACGCCTGCGGGCCAGCCTGCCGGCGCTGCGCGTGCTCGTCTTCACGATGCACGACAATCCGTCGCTGGTGTCGCAGGCGCTCGACAACGGTGCTTCCGGTTTCGTCACGAAGAGCAGCCCGCCCGCGCTGCTCGCGGATGCAGTGCTGCGCGTGGCGGCCGGCGAGTGCGTCCTGTCGTCCGATGTGGCGCCGCTGGTCGCGCAGGAGCACGCGCGGCGCGCATCGCTTCCGCACGATCGCCTGTCGCTGGCGGAATTCGACATGTTCATGCTCTTCGCACGCGGACTCAGCGTCGAGGAAGTGGCAAGCAAGAGCCTGATCAGCGTGCGCACCGCTGCGAACTACCAGGCGACCATCCGCCGCAAGACCGGCCTCGGCTCGACGCTGGAGCTCTATCGATATGCGCAGGAGCGCGGGCTGCTCGGCTCCGGCGACGTTCACTGAGCGGATGGCTCGCCTGGCGGGTGCTCGTCCGGCCGGTACGATTCAGTTCACCAGGTTGTGGCGCATCGCGACCTTGACCAGCTCCATGTCGGTCGCCACGCCGAGCTTCTGCTTGATCGTCGTGTGGTAGTTCGCGATGGTCTTGCCGCTCAGGTTCAACAGGCTGGCGATGTCGTTCGTCGAACGTCCCGAGACCAGCTGCTTGAGCACTTCGAATTCGCGTTCGGTCAGCTGGCTCATCGGATCGTTGCCGCCGGAAAGCTTGAACACCGCGATCGAATGCGCGATGTCGGCGCTCATGAAGATGCGGCCCGCCGCGATCTCCATCACCCCCTTGGCCAGCACTTCCGGCACGTTGCTCTTGGTGATGTAGCCGCGTGCGCCGGAGCGGATGGCGCGTTCGGCCATCGCCGCGTCCTCGTGCATGCTGAAGAAGACGATCTTCGCCTTGGCGTCGCGCGCGAGGATCCGGCGCATCGTTTCCAGCCCGCTGGTATCCGGCATCGAGATGTCGAGCACCAGAACATCCGGCTGGTGCTCGAAATATCCGCGGTAGGCGTGATCGCCGCTCTCGGCCTCGGCGACGACTTCGATCGCCGGGTAGCGTTCGAGCAGCCTGCGAAAGCCCGAGCGCACGATCGCATGATCGTCGACGAGCATCACGCGTGTCTTCGCATAGTCGGTCATGGCGTTGCGCTGCTCATTCTTTGAGGGGGAGCTTGGCCAATATCTGCGTGCCCTGGCCTGGCTGGCTGTCGACGCGGAGAGTGCCGTCGAGATCGTGAATGCGTTCGCGCATGCCGAGCAGGCCGAAGCGGCCGCTGATGCCGGCCGGATCGAATCCCCTGCCGTCATCATGGATGCGCACGGTCAGCACGCTTCCGCCGCGTCGCGCGTCGCCGCTGATCCCGGCTTCGATGGCGACATGCGTCGCCGCCGCGTGACGCGCGATATTGGTCAGCGCTTCCTGCACGAGCCGATATGCGGCCATCGAAATGTCGGCGTCGACTCGATGGGCATCGGGCGAGACCGAGAGGGCCGTGATCCACGCGCTGTTGCGCTGCTGGAAGGCGGACAGCAGGTAGCGCAGCGATTCCTCCAGGCCGAGGCCCTCGACCGCGGCAGGGCGCAGCCGCTGCAGCATGCCGCGCACCATGTCCTTGATGCTGCCGGTGACCTGCACGATCGCGCTCGCACTGGCCTGCACTTCCCGGTTGAGCGCGTCGGGCGACTGCTGGATCGCCACGGCGTCGGCGTGGATCGCCGTGACGCATTGGCCGATTTCGTCATGCAGTTCGCGCGCGATGCGCTTTCGCTCGTCGTCCTGCGTGGCGATCAGTCGCCGCGTCAGGATTTCGTTTTCGGCGACGCTGGACTCCAGCCTTGCCGCCATCTGGTTGAAGTCGCCGCTCAACCGCGAAAGCTCCGCGAGTTCAAGCGCCGGCAGGCGCGCCTGCAGCTTGCCGCGCCCGATGTCGCCGAGGGCGCTGCTGATCAGCAGCAGCGGTTTCAGCGCGCGGCCGACCGCCCACCAGATGAGGCCGTTCACGACCAGCAGAAAGACGACGAGCAGGCGCAGCAGTCCGCTCGATACGTTCCAGATTTCCGCGATCTCGTCGCTCGGGTCGGGCTTGACGACGACGTAGCCCGCATCGGCGCCCTCGAACGACAGGTCGCGACGATATTCCGCCAGCGGCGGCAGGCTGCGGCGCACCAGCCATTCGAACCAGGCCGGCGACTTGTCGTCGTCGGATTCGTCCGATGCGCTGGCGTCCACGCGATGGCCGGCCGCGTCGTAGTAGATCACTCGAATATGCCGCAGCTCGCGCAAGCCGCGCAGCTGCAGCGAATCTGCCGGCCATCCTGCCTGCCCGGCTTCTGCGCGCGCCGATCCGAGCTGCGTATCGAGATAGTGCTCGGCCAGGTTGACCGCCGAGCGGACTTCGCTCTGGATATCGCGTTGTGCGCGCCAGACGATGTAGCCGCCGCCGGCGATCGTCAGCGCCGCGATCATCGCAGTGACGAGGAAGCACAGCTGCAGCTTGAGGCTGGCGCGCCCGATCGCATCGATCACGCCCGCGTGCACGGACGATCGCGTGGACGTGCCGTCGGCGGCCTGTGGAATTCCCAACGAATCATTCGTTGCGATAAGTGCCCCCGGGTGCCTCATGAACGCACGGTCGATGCCTGGGTGAATTGCAGTCTGCGTGGCATCGAGCTTACAAAATCGACGTGCGTCCGCCGTGCGTGCCCGTGCAGGCCGGACAAAGCAGAGAATTTTTCCCGCTGCAGCGCACCTGCCGATATCGGCGGATCCACGGCCAATATCGCTGCGGCGCAGCAAAGCGCTCGTTGTCGCCGGGAAGATTTCACATCCCGCCACGGGAAAAGCGCCGATGGGGAGCACGGCGCGACTTGTGACACTGCGGGCACGCGGTCGCGGCCAGACATGAGTTCGTGTCGCGCAGTCGACGGCAAGGGCTTCCCATCCCACCGACGAACGCCGGCAAGTGCGGCGCGTGCGACCGGCGCGCTTCGTCGATGGGCCGGAAACGCAGTGTGCCCGATCCCACATCTCATTCAGGAGGGAACATGAAACCGTTGCAGTTATCCGGCAGTAGATCTTGGCTGACCACACCGCTGGCTCTGGTGATCGCGCTCGGCGTGGGCGCCGTGCAGGTCGACAGCGCGTCGGCGAACGCCGAAATCACCCAGCGCCAGAAAGACCCGAACCAGTGGGGAGCGCCCGGTGGAGACCAGGGCCTGAAGCGCCACTCCGATCTCAAGGACATCAACACCGGCAATGTTTCCAAGTTGCAGATGAGCTGGTCGCAGTCGAGCGGAACGATGCGCGGCCACGAAGGCCAGCCGCTCGTCATCGAGGACGTCGGCGGGAAGCCGATGATGTTCATCGTGAGCGCGTGGCCGAACATCGTGCAGGCACTGGACCTGACCGATCCGGATCATCCGGTGCAGGTGTGGAACTACAACAAGACCAGCGGACGCGACGAATCGGCGGTGCCGCGCGCGTGCTGCGACACGGTCAATCGCGGACTTTCGTTCGCCGACGGCAAGGTGGTGTTCGGAACGCTGGACGGCTACATCATCGCGCTCGACGCGCAGACCGGAAAGGAGATCTGGGTCGTCAAGCACGCATTCCCGGCGAAAGGCGAAACGGTGACCAGCGTGCCGATCATCGCCGAAGACAAAGTCATCGCCGGCTTCGGCGGCGACGAGTTCGCCGCGCGCGGGCGCCTGGTCGCGTACGACCTGAAGACCGGCAAGGAAGCCTGGAAGTGCCACAGCACCGGCACCGACAAGGACGTCTGCATCACGCCGGATACCAACAAGAAGCATCCGGAGCACGGCACCTTCGGCAAGGACCTCGGCATCCACACCTATCCGGGCGACGAATGGACGCGCGGCGGCGGATCGCCATGGGCGTGGTACAGCTATGACCCGGAGCTCAAGCTCGTCTACGCATCGACCGGCAATCCGGGCAACTGGAGCCCGACCACGCGCTGCGGCGAAGACACCCACGAGAAGTGCAATTCTGGAAAATGGGACAACAAGTGGTCGATGACGATCTTCGCGCGCAGGATCGACACCGGCGAGGCCGTCTGGGCGTACCAGATGACGCCGTTCGACCAATGGGACTACGACGGCGTCAACGAGAACATTCTCGTCGACATGCCGAACGTGGACGGCAAGCCGGTGAAGGCGCTGGTGCATTTCGACCGCAACGGCTTCGCCTACGTGCTCGATCGCACCGACGGTACGCTGCTGCGCGCGAACAAGTTCGTCACGGTCAACTGGGCCGAGAAGATCGATCTCAAGACCGGCCGTCCGGTCAAGGTGGCCGAGCATTCGCCATTCAAGATCGGCACCAATACGCAGGCCTGCCCGTCGGCGATGGGCGGCAAGGACCAGCAGCCCGCCTCGGTCGATCCGAAGGATCCGACCATGTTCTACGTGCCGACCAACAACTGGTGCATGGAAGACGAACCGCAGCAGCGCTCGCACACGCAGCAGGGCACGGTGTACGTGTTCGCCAACGTCTACATGTATCCGGAGAAGCCGGGCGTCACCGGCAAGCTGAAGAAGTTCAACGTGCTGACCGGCAAGACGGAATGGGAGATTCCGGATCCGTATCCGAACTGGAGCGGAACGTTGAATACGGACGGCGGCCTGGTCTTCTACGGCAGTCTCGGCGGTGACTTCCGCGCGGTCGACCGCAACACCGGCAAGATCCTCTGGCAGCGCAAGCTCGGCTCCGGAGTCATCGGCAACCCGGTTACCTACAAGGTGAAGGGCAAGCAGTATGTTTCCGTCTGGTCCGGCATCGGCGGATGGATCGGGCTGCCGGTGACGGCGGGATTGGATCTCGAGGACAAGTTCGGTGCGATCGGGTCCACCGCCATGACCAAGGCGGCCGGCCTCAACCACATTCCGCAGGGCGGCACCCTGTACACGTTCAGCCTCGGCGAGTAGCCGATCGAAGAAGCCAAACCGGCGCCTCATCGGGGCGCCGGTTGGCCGGCCCTGCCGCGTGCGACGCGGACTTTTTTCACTTCGGGAATTTTCCATGAGCCAATACCTCTGCAGCCGCATTCCGGTGCGCGCTTTCGCGTGCGCCAGCTTTTTCGCAGCGGCCGCCGCCGCGATGTGGACGGACGCACCCGCGACGGCCGCAGCCGTCGTACCGATGGACAAGCCGCTCGCGGCACTGCGGATCTGCGGGGATCCCGGCAACATGCCGCTGTCGAACGAGAAGGGCGAAGGCTTCGAGAACAAGATCGCCGATGTGCTGGCCGATGCGCTGGGAACGAAGGTCACCTATTTCTGGCGCCCGTATTTCGAGCGCGGACTGACGCGGCAGACCTTCGATACGAACGATTGCGACGTGCTGATGGACATGCCGGCCGACTACGAGTCGCTGCTGACCACGATGCCGGTGTACCGCACCACCTACGTCCTCGTGTCGCGCGCGGAGCGCAAACTCGATGTCGCCACGCTCGACGATCCGAAGCTGAAGAAGCTGAAGATCGGCACCTACGAGACGTCGGCCGTGCGAGGCGCGCTGGCCAACCACGGCGTCAAGAACAATGTCGTGATCCATGAGTTGAGCCACGACGCGGATCTCGTGCCGGACCACCAGCCCTGGGTCCAGGTGCAGCAGGTCGCCGACGGCAAGCTCGACATGGCGGCGGTGTGGGGTCCGTTCGCCGGCTGGCTGAAGACGATGAAGAACGAGCCGCTGCTGCTGCAGCCGGTCAATCGGATGGATGACGACGTCGTGCTCGAATTCAGTCTCGCGATCGGCACGCGGCGCACCGACGTCGCCTTGAAGAACGCACTCGACAAGGCGCTGGTCGCACGCAAGGACGACATTGCGAAGATCCTCGCGGACTACGGCGTGCCGCTGGTGCAGTGCGCCGATTGCCTGGTCTCCGGCGACATTGCCTCGCATGGCAGGTACACGGCGCAGGCGACGCGCACGCACGCGATGCCGCCGGCATCGAAGCTGGCTGGCGCGATCAGGCCCGAGCAGGTCGAGCAGTGGCTGGCCGACGGCGCGTCGGTCAACCAGGAGCTCGGCAATGCGGTGCTGGCGACCGACATCGAGCGCGTCAAATACCTGCTCGAGAAGAATGGCGCCGACGTCAACCAGCGCGATCCGCAGGGTTATGCGCCCCTGCAGACGGCAGCGCGCGGCGGCGACATCGCCTTGATCGATGTCCTGCTCGCGCACAAGGCCGACCCCAACGGCACCGACAGCGACGGCTGGACGCCGCTGCTGCACGCGGTGCTGCGCGACCGCGGTCCTGCCGTCGCACGTTTGCTGGCGAGCGGTGCCAGGATCGAAACGCCGACCCCGCAGGGCTACACGCCGCTGTCCCTGGCGATCGAGGAAAAGCACTTCGACATCGCCCAGCGGCTGCTCGACGGCGGCGCGAACGTCAACGTGACGGGCGGCCAGCAGGCGATCACGCCGTTGATGATCGTCGCCAGCATTCCGCCGCCGCGCGATCGCGACGAAGACGACAAGGACCCCTTGCCGGTCGACATCGCCCGTTCGCTGATCGCGCACGGCGCGAACCTCGATGCGGTGACGATCGCCGGGGTGACGCCGCTGATGATCGCCGCCGCGCACGACAATGCGTCCGTCGTGGAAGCGCTGGTGCTGGCGGGCTCCGATGCGGGGCGCCGATCGCAGGCCGGCCAGACCGCGCTGGAGATCGCGCGCCAGAACGGCAGTGAAAAGTCGGCATCGAAGCTTGCG
>DASWPR010000190.1:0-3235 GCA_036398455.1 Dokdonella sp. | reverse complement strand
CGGCATGAGCCAGAGCCAGTACCTGCTCGCGGCGCACGCGGACCGCATCCTGCTCGATCCCGAGGGCTCGGTGCTGCTCGAAGGCTTCGCGAACTATCGCAGCTACTTCAAGGACGCGCTCGACAAGCTCGGCGTGCAGGTGCACCTGATCAAGGTCGGCACGTTCAAGTCCGCCGCCGAGCCGTACATCCTCAACCAGGCATCCGACGCGGCGAAGGAAGCCGACAGCTACTGGATGGGCGGCATCTGGCAGGAATACCTCGCCGAGATCGCCGCGCTGCGCAAGATCGATGCGGCGTCGCTCAGCGACGACATCGCGCACTACGACGAGCGCGTCGCCGCGCATGCCGGCGATCTCGCCAAGCTCGCGCTCGATCAGAAACTGGTCGACGAACTGGCCACGCGTGCGGAAGCGCGTGCGCAACTGCGTTCGATCGGCGCGGCCGAAGGCAGCGATGGGTTTCGTCAGGTCGACTTCAAGAAATACCTCGCCACGCTCGGCACCGATGCGCTGCCGCGCATGGGTGCGTCGCAAGTGGCGGTGGTCGTCGCGCAGGGCGAAATCGTCGGCGGCGAGCAGCCGCCCGGCATGATCGGCGGCAGGTCGACCGCGCAGCTCGTGCGCGCCGCGCGCGAGGACACCAGCGTCAAGGCGATCGTGCTGCGCGTGAATTCCCCCGGCGGCGACGCCGGCGCCTCCGAACTGATCCGCCGCGAAGTCGCGCAGGCGCGCGAAGCCGGCAAGCCGGTCGTCGTCTCGATGGGCGATGTCGCCGCCAGCGGCGGCTACTGGATCGCGATGGACGGCGATGAAATCTGGGCGCAGCCGACCACGATCACCGGCTCCATCGGCATCTTCGGCCTGTTCGCGACGGTGCCGGAAACGCTCGGCAAGCTCGGCATCCACACCGACGGCGTCGGCACCACGCCGCTGGCCGGCACGATGGACATCCGCCGGCCGCTGTCGCCGCAGCTCGAAGCGATCCTCAACAGCGTGATCAAGCGCGGCTACGGCGAGTTCATCGGCAAGGTGGCGAAGGCGCGCGGCAAGACGCCCGAGCAGATCGACGCGATCGCGCAGGGCCGCGTGTGGAGCGGCAGCCAGGCGAAGGAGCGCGGGCTGGTCGACAAGCTCGGCGGCATCGACGAGGCGATCGCGGCCGCCGCGTCGCGCGCGAAACTCGGCAAGGACTATCAGGTGCGCTACGTCGAACGCGAGATGAGCACCTGGGAACGACTGGCGCTGAGCTTCGGCAACAGCGATGCGCTGGTGCGCGTCGCGCGCTGGAGCGGCTTCAGCCTGCCGGCCGGCGTGTTCAGTGCGAGCGAGGTCAGGCAGGTCGCCGGCGTCGTCGAGTCGCTGAATGGCCGGCGCTACGGCGCGTTCGCGCATTGCTTCTGCGAGTTGCAGTAGCGGCGACGCGAATACCCACCATCGCGGTGCGACCACGCGTCCGTTCGTCGCCCCGGCGAATGCCGGGGCCTGGCGCCTCGCCGTGATGAAGCCGCTGGATGCCGGCGATTGCCGGGATGACGAAGTGGGGCGGGCAAAGTGCTTGGCTGGGACGACGCATCAACCGCCGTTGTCGTCGATCGCCTTCTGCTGCGCCTTCGCCGCATCGTCCACGGTCTTCTGCACCGCTTTGGCTTTCTCCAGCGCCTTCAGCTGATCGTCGAACACGGTTTTCTGCTTGACCGGTGCGGCCGCTGCCTGCTGCGCCGCTTCGTCCTCGGCCTTGTGGCTGGAGCATGCGGCGAGTACGCACAGGCAGGCGGCGAGGGCGAGCGAACGGGTCATGGCATGCTCCGGGCAGCAGGATTCGCTAGAGTCTGCGCCGCACACCCGACCCGGACAAGCAGGAGGAAGGCGCGATGACGACAACGTCACGCTGGCGGCTCGACGGCCACGCGGCCCTGGTCACCGGTGCGAGCAAGGGCATCGGTCTTGCCTGCGCGCGCGAACTGGCGACCCTGGGCGCGGATCTGCTGCTGGTCGCGCGCGACGAGATCCATCTCGAACAGGTGCGGCTGGAACTGGTGGAGGAATTTCCGGCGCGCGAAATCCTCTTCTGCGCGGCCGACGTCGCCGAGCAGGAGCAGCGCCTGGAAGTATTCGACTGGATCGCCGACCTCGACGTCGAGCTTTCGCTGCTCGTCAACAACGTCGGCGGCAATGCGACGAAACCGGCGCTCGACTACGAGCTCGACGAGGTGCGCGCCCTGGTCGAGACGAATGTACTGAGTGCGTTCGAGATGTGCCGCCTGGCGCATCCGCATCTGGCCGCACACGGCAACGCGGCAATCGTGAATGTCGGTTCGGTATCCGGCCTCACGCATGTGCGCACCGGTGCGCCGTATGGGCTGACGAAGGCCGCGCTGCATCAGATGACGCGCAACCTCGCCTGCGAATGGGCCGAGGATGGCATTCGCGTGAACGCGGTCGCACCCTGGTACATCCGCACGCAGCGCACGGAGGGTCCACTCGCCGATGCGGACTATCTGGAGGAAGTGCTTGCGCGCACGCCGATGGGGCGCATCGGCGAACCCGAGGAAGTCGCTTCGGCGGTCGCGTTCCTGTGCCTGCCGGCGGCGAGCTACGTGACCGGCGAGTGCATTGCGGTGGATGGGGGTTTCCTGCGTTACGGGTTCTGAGGTCGCAAGCCGCGTGCGGCGCGCAGGGAATTCCGTCTCCATCCAACGGATGCGTTCTCGCCCGATCGGAATGCCTTGCGGCCGCCATTGCCGAACGATGGTGCCGCTGGATTGATGGCCGAAAATGGCCAGTTCGCATGAGGATTCGGCGTTAGCATGGCTCCATGAAGTCTCACTTCGCCAACGCTTCACTCAATCCGCGCATCTGCGAAAACGCGCGCAAGACGCGCGACGCGCGCTTCGATGGACTTTTCTTCACGGCCGTCACATCGACTGGCATCTACTGCCGGCCGACGTGCCCGGCGCCTTCGCCGAAGGCGCACAACATCCGTTACTACGACAGCGCCGCGGCCGCTGCGGCGGCGGGATTCCGGCCTTGCCTGCGCTGCCGGCCGGAAGCGGCGCCGGGGTCGCCGCTGCATCGGGCGAAGAGCGAGCTCGTCGCCGGTGCATTGCGGCTGATCGAGCAAGGCGCGCTCGACGGCGGCTCGTTGCCGCAACTGGCGGCGCGCGTGGGCGTCGGTGAACGCCATCTGCGTCGCGTGTTCGCCGAAGAGCTCGGTGCGAGTCCGCTCGATGTCGC
>DASWPR010000189.1:0-7798 GCA_036398455.1 Dokdonella sp. | reverse complement strand
CGTTCGGGTTGTCGGCGACGCGCGCCATCGCGAAACCGGGCGCTGCGAGCAGGGTCGTGTTGGTCGCGTGCACGTCGTCGTTGGACAGGTTCGACGAGGGCAGGCCGCGCGAGAGGTCGTCGCGGGTCTGCTGCGCGTGCGAGGGCGTGGCGGCGGCCGCGAGCAGGATGCCCACGAACAGTAACCTTGCGCAAACGCGCAAACCCATCATCGCTACTCCCCGATCCTGCCGACGTCACGCTCGCGCCGGATTTATTGTTCGTGCGCCATCGCATTGCGACCGCGTGCCACCCCGGCACCGCCCAGCGATCACGCACCTGCCTATGCGGCGAAAGTGTGTCGTCGCCTCCGGCGGATTGATAGGCCGATGTGAAGAAAAGATTGTTCGGGATTCCGAACGCTGCTGCACCTTCGATGTGGCACTGTCGGGAACATCGAAAGGCAAAGAAAGAGTGCGTTTTTCACAGCGGCAGATCGCCATTGCCGCGCTGGCTGCTGCGGCACGCCGTCTTCGCTGCGGCGCATCGGAAACGACGGGAACACGAGAAAGATCGAAACACGAAGGACATGAAGCGCACGAGGGGAAAAGGGAGCGGCTGCCCGCTCGTGTTCTGATTTCTTCGTGTTCTTCGTGTTCCAGGCTTCTCTCTTTCGCTCGCCAAAGGCTCCGGCACCGCACGACGGCGACACCCCGGCGTTGCTGCTAAGCTGATCGTCAGCCAGCGCATCGTGGGGTGATCGCCAGCCATGAACGACCTCAACAACATTCTGTACTTCGCCAAGATCGTCGAGCATGGCAGCCTCAGCGCCGCCGGCGATGCGCTCGGCGTCGCCAAGTCGGTGCTCAGCCAGCACCTCGCGCGGCTCGAGGCCGATCTCGGCGTCCGTCTGATCCAGCGCACGACGCGAAAATTGCAGATCACCGATGTCGGCTTGCGCTACTACCAGCGCTGCCGCGCGGTGCTCGCCGAAGTCGCGCGTGCGAGCACGGTGATCGACGATGCACGCGGCACGCCGCGCGGCGTCGTGCGGCTGACCAGTCCGGTGAATTTCGCGCAGGCGATTCTGGCGCCGGTGCTGGCCGACTTCATGGTCGAGTACCCGGACGTCGAGGTTGCACTCGACATCACCAACCGCGAAGTCGACCTGATCGCCGAAGGCTACGACGTCGCCTTGCGCATCGCGCTCGGCATCCGCGCATCCACGCTGGTCGTGCGTTCATTCCTGCTGAAGCGCCACGTGCTGGTTGCGAGCCCGGCTTACCTGGAGCGTCACGGCGTCCCGCAAACGCCGGACGATCTGCGTACGGCGACCAGTCTCGGCGGCCTGCTCGGCATCAGCCGCGGTGGCCGGCATGCCTGGCATCTGACCGCACCGAACGGCGAGATCAGCGTGATCCCGTATGCCCCGCGCCTGGTCACCGAAGACATCATCGTCGTCAAGCAGGCAGCGCTGGCCGGCTGCGGCATTGCCGAGTTGCCGCCGATCTGCTGCCGCGACGAACTTGCCGACGGCAGCCTGGTCGAGTTGCTGCCGACGTGGTCGCTGCCGGAAGTGAACCTGTATGCCGTGTTCCCGTCGCGCAAGGGGCTGACGCCGGCCGTGCGCTGCTTCATCGATTATCTGTCGCTGCACATGCGCTCGGCGCTCGATACCGCGAGCGCGAGCACGATGCGTTTCAGCATGGTGCCTCAGGATGCCGCGCCGGCACCGCGACTGCGGCGCGTTTCCTGAGTCGCGCGGCCTTTCAATCCTGGATGTAGCGGACCGGAACCTGCTCCTGCTCGTCGCCGTACTGGACGTAGCCGCCTCGATTCAGGATGCGTCCGGCGTCGGCCATCAATACGGCCAGGCGACCGCGATCTACTCGCCGCCTTTCGCCGCGTGCGCAGCCTTCGCCTTTTCGATCGCGTCGGCGACTTCCTTGGGCATGTAGGTTTCGTCGTGCTTGGCGAGCACTTCGGAGGCGACGAAGTGGCCGCCTTGCAGCGCGCCGGTGGCGACCACGCTCTGGCCTTCGCGGAACAGGTCCGGGAGGATGCCGGTGTATTCGACCGGCAGTTCCTTGAAGCGATCGGTGACGATGAAGTCGACCTTGAGCGAATCGGTCGAGCGCTTGATCGATTGTTCCAGCACCACGCCGCCGATGCGAAAGCGCGCGGACGCCGGCGCATGGCCGGCTTCCACTTCGCTCGGCGAATAGAGGTAGGTCATGTTCTGCTGCAGCGCGAACACGGTCAGGCTCGCCGCGACCGCGACGGCGGCGAGGATCAGGCAGATGACGATCAGGCGGCGTTTGCGGGTCGGGGTCATGGCGAGGTTCCGCTGTTGTCGCGTGAGGTGCGCCGCTGCAGGCGTCCGCGCAGTTCCTTGAGCAGGCGCCGGCGCTGCAGGCGCGGCGCCAGCGCATCGATGGCGAGCACGACGAAGAACACCGCGTAAGCCGGCCAGACATACCCTGCGTAGCCGCCCATCGCGAAGAAATCAGCCATGGTTTCGCGCTCCGTCGGCGAGCGCGATGGCGCGCACCCATTCCTTGCCGCCATCGAGTTCGAGCAGGCCGACGCGCGTACGCGCGAGCAGGCTGCCGAAGAACCACAGATGCGTCGCCAGCGCCATCAGCAGCAGCGGCCACAGCATCGCGGCGTCGATCTTCGACGGTCCCAACAGGCGCACGGTCGACCCCTGGTGCAGGGTGTTCCACCAGTTCACCGAGAAATGCACGATCGGGATGTTGACGACACCGACCAGCGCGAGGAAGCCGGCGGCGCGCGCGGCCTGGCGGCGATCTTCGATGGCGTTGTACAGGCCCATGATGCCGAGGTAGATGAAGAGCAGCACGAGTTCCGAGGTGAGGCGTGCGTCCCAGGTCCACCAGGTGCCCCACATCGGCTTGCCCCAGAGCGAGCCGGTCACCAGGGTGATGAAGGTGAATGCGGCGCCGACCGGCGCGCTCGCCATCGCCAGGACTTCGCTGAGCTTGATGCGCCAGACCAGCGCGATGAAGGCGTTCGCGGCCATGAAGAAATACGCGAACAAGCCCATCCACGCGCATGGCACGTGGATGAAGATGATGCGGAACGCGTCGCCCTGCTGGTAGTCCGGCGGTGCCCGCACGAGGCCGCCGTACAGGCCGGTCAATCCGAGCAGCAGGCCGGCGCCGAAGCACCAGGGCGCAAGCCGGCCGGCGATACGGTAGAACATCGGCGGCGAGCCGATCTTGTGGAACCAGAGCGTCAGCGCATTCATGAGAGGGAAATCCTGAGCGCCGCTGCGCAGGCCAGCGGTGCGAGTACCAGGGCAAGTACCAGGGCGGCGCCGAGCCAGAGCAGGGGCGCGAGGTAGGGCAGCGTCGCCTGCGCCGCATTGCAGGCACCGGCGCCGAAGATCAGCACGGGTACGTACAACGGCAGCACCAACAGGGCGAGCAGCATACCAGAGCGATGCATGCCGACCGTCAACGCGACGCAGACCGCGCCGAGCAGGCTCAGCAGGGGCGTCGCCAGCAGCAGGGCGAGCACGAGCACCCAGCGCACCGGATCGGCCAGGTGCAGCAGCTCGCCGAGCAGCGGCGCGATCACGATCAGCGGCAGCGCCGTGGTCAGCCAGTGCACCGCGATCTTGCACGCCAGCAGCAGCGACAAAGGATGCGGCGACAGCACCAGCTGTTCGAGCGAGCCGTCTTCGTAGTCGCCGCGGAACAAGGTGTCGAGCGCGAGCAGTCCGGCCAGCAGGATCGCGACGAAGACGACTCCGGCTGCGATACGGCGCAGATTCTCCGGCTCAGGCCCCAGCGCGAGCGGAAACAGGGCGACGACGATCAGCGCGAACAGGATCGGATTCAGTGCGTCGCCGCGGCGGCGCCAGACCAGGGTCAGGTCGCGGCGGATCAGCGCGGCGCAGGCGGCGGAGGTCGAGCCCGGAGTCATGCGTGGCCTGCCCGGTGCGTCGCCGGACGCGCAAGACGCGGCGAGGCGCCACTGATGAGCATCCGAATGCGCGCAGCACCGCTGAGGGTGTGCGCTGCTTCCGGACTCGTCGTCCCGGCGGAAGCCGCGACCCCGGATCTTTCATGGGAACCATGCAGCCCGGCTTCCGCCGGAATGGCGACGGAGAGGATTGAACACGTCTGCGCGAGCGGTATCGGGTCCGACGGTGCCACGCAGGACGTGTTCGCGGCAGCGCCCTTCGCGCGATGAAGATGGAAGTGGCTCATGCGCGCTGCGCCCGCAGCGCAACCCGGCGCGGCGTTCCCGACGTGTAGGCATAGGCGCCGTGCGAGGTGATCAAGGCCGCGCCTCCGCCGTTGGCGTGGCGTTCGAGCAGGCGGTTGACCAGGCGGATGCCGTCGAGGTCGAGGTTGGCGTACGGCTCGTCGAGCAGCCACAGCCCGACGGGTGCCAGCAGCACGCGCGCCAGCGCGACGCGCTTTTTCTGTCCGGCCGAAAGCTGCCGCGTCGGTACGTCGGCATAACCGTCGAGACCGACCCCGGCAAGCGCCGTGACCGGCGACATGCCGCTGCGCTGACCGAGCAGGCCGGCGGCGAAGCGCAGGTTTTCGAGTGCAGTCAGTTCCGGCTTCAAGCCGGTCTGGTGCGACAGCAGCGCGACCTGCGGCGACAGTCGCGCCAGCGTCAGCGCCTCGCCATTCAGACGGATCTCGCCATCGCTCGGCGCCAGCAGCCCGGACAGCACGCGCAGCAAGGTCGACTTGCCGGCGCCGTTGTCGCCTTCGATCAGCACCACTTCGCCTGCATGCAGCGCGAAATCGAGCGGACCGAAAATCGGCTCGTCGTTGCGCGCGAAGGCGAGCGCTTGCGCTTCGAGCAGGGCGGGGCGGTCGTGGGCGGCGTCGATCGGCATGGCGCGCGCATGCTAGCGGCATGCGTGCGCCGATACCATGTGCGAAACGTCGCGCAGTCGTCGTGGCGTGAGGTCGGGCGTGAATTTTCCGTTGCGCATCGTCCCGGCGACGGCGCTGCCGCGGTCGGCGAAGCACCGCTCGAACGCCGGCTCGCCCCGGTGCGCAGATCGGAGTGAACAGCCACTTTCCGTCGTGCGCGCTTCAGTGAACGATGTACGGGGTCGCATCGAGATGCACGCGCCAGTCTTCCCGGCGAATGCGCAGGCGCACCGGCGATGCGGCATCGACGACGACGGTCGCGTTCTGTTCAAACCGGTCGGCCAGCGCATCGCCGTGCGCGAGCGACACGCCGGCGACGAGCAGGCTGGGCTCGCACCACGGCTCGCCGGGGATGCCGGCGCGGCCTTCGAGCCAGCGCGCCCCGTCTGCACGCAGCCGTTGCCGCAACTGCGTCAGCCGCTCGTCGTTCTGCTCATGTGTCAGCGCCATCGAACAGGGATTGCACGCGGTCAGGTAGATCGCGAAGCCAGCGGCGCCGATCCATTCGACGACGGCCGGCGGCGCCGCCTCGCCGACGCGCAGCGTCGCCTGGCTCGCGTCCGGCAGCACGACGCCGTAATGAGTGCGGCGATATAGCGCGATCAGTTCGAGAACCCGTGGCGGCGTCTCGCGCGCTGGTGCGGTCACGTCAGCGGTGTCAGGCGTGTGTCGACCAGCGCGTCCGCGTGTGCCAGGTCGATCTCGCCGAGTGAATGCCGGCCCTCGGTCAGCTCGCGCAGCAACGCATCCTGCACGGCGCCGCGCGCGAACGCCTGCGCATAGGGCATGCGCGTGAAGGTGACCATCGAATAACGCGGCACGAAGCGCTGCGGATGGCGTTCGCCGAGCAGACGGCCGAGCTCGCGGCGCAGCAGGAATGCCGCGTCGGCGACCGAATCGCGCATTTCGACGTAGTTCTCCAGCGCCATCGCCGCGATCGCTTCGGCATTCGGGCGGCGGCGGCGCTCGAATTCGGCGAAGGTCCAGGCCGCATCGCCGGCCTGCGCTTCGAGCAGGTCGGCCAGCTCCACCGCGTCCTCGAAACCGCAATTCATGCCCTGGCCGTGGAACGGCACGATCGCGTGCGCGGCGTCGCCGAGCAGCAGCGCGCGGCGGTCCAGGTGCCAGCGGTCGAGATACAACGTCGCCAGCACGCCGACCGGGTTGGCCGTGAAATCCTCATCGAGCTGCGGAATCAGCGGCAGCACATCGGCGAAGTCGCGCTCGAACAGGGCGCGCGCGGACGCCGCGTTCGCGATCGTCGCAAAGCTCGGATCACCCTGGTTCGGCAGGAACAGCGTCACGGTGAAACTGCCTTCCGCATTCGGCAGCGCGATGCACATGTAGTTGCCGCGCGGCCAGATGTGCAGCGCGTTCGCCTCCAGCGCGAAGCGCTCGCCGCGTGCGAGCGCCGCCGCGGCAGCGGAGGGCAGCGCGGTCGCGGCGAACCCGGACAGCGCCGGGACTTCGAGTTCCTTGTAGCCGTGGCCGAGTTCCTCGATGCGTTCGCCGAGCGGCTGCGCCGCATTCATCGCGGCGCGCAGCGACGAACCGGCGCCGTCGGCGCCGAGGACGAACGGCACGTCGCGCTCGTGCACGCTGTCGTCGGCATCGTCGCGGAAGCGCAATGCCACGCCATCGTCGAAGCGGGCCTCTTCGAGCCTGCGCGAAAAATGGAAGCGCGCGCCGGCGCGTTCGGCGGCGTCGATCAGGGCGATGTTCAGGCGTCCGCGGCTGATCGACCAGATCACTTCGCTGTCGTCGCGGCCGTAGCGCAGCAGTTCGGTGTGACCGTCGCGATGATGCACGCAGCGTCCGCGCATCATCACGGCGAGGCGCATGACTTCGTCGGTCAGGCCGGCGAGGCGCAGGCCGTGCAGGCCGCGCTCGGCGAGGGCGAGGTTGATCGAACGGCCGCCGAGATAGCCGGCCTTGCGTGGATCCGGGCGGCGTTCGAACACGTCGACGTCGAAGCCGCGCTGGGCGAGCAGGGTGGCGAGCAGCGCGCCGACCAGGCCGCCTCCGATGATGGTCATTCCGCTTTTCGACGAACTCATCTGCACTCACCGGCTTCGGGGGCGGCAATGATACCGGCACGACCCGCTCGCGGCGCGCGCCGGCGACGGGCCACGCTGCGATCATTCGCGCGATTCTCTACAGTGATTCGGATCGGGCAATTTCTTCCATCTCGCGCGATCCGGCGTCCGCTCGGTCGTGGAGTGCGAAGAGAACCTCTGGAGCAGCTGGGCAATCCCGGGGAAAGCAGCAGCGGCGGCCAGCCGCCAGCGACCGCTCAGGCCACCGATATGGTCGTGTCGGCCGGCCAGCTCACTTTCGGATTCAGCAGCGACTGGATCGGCTGCGGGTGCCCGAGCACGAATCCCTGTCCCCATTGCACGCCGAGTTCGCGCATGCAGTCGAGCGTCGCCTTGTTCTCGACATATTCGGCGACGGCGGCGGCGCCGAACGCGTGCGCGATCGTGACCGAGGCTTGCACCAGCTCGTAGTCGCGATGATGCCGGCTGGCGTTGCGCACGAAGGAGCCGTCGATCTTCAGCAGATCGAAAGGCAGCTGCTTGAGGCGCTCGAAACTCTGCACGCCGGTTCCGAAATCGTCGATCGCGATGCGGCAGCCGAGCGCGCGCAGCTCGTCGAGGCGCTGGCGCGTGGAGGCGACGTCGCTGATGATCGCCGACTCGGTGACTTCGAAGCAGAACACCTTCGGCGGCAGCGGCGGGTGCCGCATCATGCCGAGCAGTTCGCGCATGAAGCTTTCCGAAGTCAGGCTCTGTCCAGTCAGATTGATGCCGATGTGCTCGAGGTGGCCGAGCGATTTGCGATGCAGCGCGACCCAGGTGACCAGCTGGCGCACGACTGCGCGGTCGAGTTCGACCA
>DASWPR010000188.1:0-15250 GCA_036398455.1 Dokdonella sp. | reverse complement strand
GAGGCCGCGGGTGAGGCGGTCGGCGTGACTGCTGAATCCATCGAAGCGGAATCCATCGAGCCCGATGTCCCCCTGGGACAGAAGCTGCGCACCGCGCGCGAGCACACCGGCTGGACTCAAGCCGACGTGGCCGCGCGTCTGAAACTGCCGGTCAATCTGATCAGTCGCCTGGAAAGCGGCGACTACGAGGGATTGAACCAGGGCGTTTTCCTGCGCGGATATCTCGGCAGCTACGCGCGGCTGGTCGGCGTGCCCGACGCACTCGTCTCGCGCGTCGCCGCGGCGCATACCGAACCCGTTCCGCTGATCGCGACCGGCACGATCTCGCGTTCGCGCTATCTGTTCGATCGCTACTCGGTCAGTGCTACCTATCTGGTGCTCACTGCGATCATCGTCGTGCCGGCGGTGTGGCTGGCGACCCACGGCGGACTCGAACAGAATCTTGCACGTACGACGCCGCTCGACCCGCCGGCATCGACCGTCAGCGTGCCGCTGCGCGCAGGTGCGCAGGATTCGTCCGACAGCACCGTGGCGCAGGAGACCGACGCCGCGGACGCGGCGACGACGAGATTGTCCGACGCCGCGCCGCCCCCGGCCGCGCCCGCCGAGCAGGCACCCGTCATCGCGTCGATGACGCCGTTCCCGGCAACCCAGCCAGCGCCTTCGCCGGCATCCGTGCCGGCAGCTGCCAATACCGAATCGGCAGCGGCAAGTGCGACGGCCGGTACCGGCACGCATACGCTGCAGCTCAAACTCAGCCAGCAGAGCTGGGTCGAGGTCCTCGGTGCCGACGGACGCAAGCTGGAATACGGCATTCTCGCTGGCGGCAGCGATCGCAGCTATCGAAGCGATGGGCCGGTCACCGTGCGGCTCGGCAACGCGCAGGGCGCCGAAGTGCGCTCCGACGGCAGCATCGTCGACCTGACGCCTTTCCAGCGCGGCAATGTCGCGCACGTGAAGCTGTTCGGCAGCAGCGGCAGCGGCGCCAGCCGCGTCGAGTGACGCGCAATTCCTGAACTCTTCCGCACCCGCGCCGGCACCCGCCGGTCGCGGCGCAGCGGATTCCTGCTACCCTTGTACGCTTGCCGGACGGTCGCGTTTGCGCCCGTCCGCGCAGTGACGTGTCCTATCAGGTGAATGCATGGCTTTTGACGTTCTCGACGAACACGAACAAGGTGAACTCGTCCGCAAGTGGCTGCGCGAAAATGCGATTTCCATCGCGGTCGGCGTGGCGCTCGGCATCGTTCTCATCTTCGGCTGGCAGCAGTGGAAGTCGCATCGCGCGCGCCACGGCGCGGAAGCCGCGGCGCAATACCAGACACTGAGCGACGCGGTCGAAGCCAAGCGCGACGACGACGCCGGCAAGGTCGCCGATGCGCTGCGCAAGGACTACCCGGATACCGCCTATGCCGTGTTTGCCGCGATGTATCAGGCCGACACGGCGGTCAAGAAGGGCGACCTCGCAGCGGCGGCGACGGCACTCGACTGGGCGCAGCAGCATGCCGGCGTGAGCGGGCTGAAGTCGCTCGCCACGGTGCGCCTGGCGCGCATCAAGCTCGCGCAGGGCGAGGCGGACGCGGCGATCAAGCTGCTCGATGGCGTGTCCAAGGGGGATTACAGCGCGCTGGCTGGCGAGATCCGCGGCGATGCGCTGGCTAAATTGGGCCGCGTCGACGACGCGCGGACTGCCTATCAGGACGCTCTGACGCACCTGGACCCGCAGGCACCGAACCGCAGCTTCGTGCAGATGAAGCTCGACAATCTCGCGGCCGCCGCGCCGAAGGACAGCGCGCCGGCCAAGGAGAAACTCGGCTCATGAAGCGTTCCCTGATTCTCGTGGTCGCCGCGGCCGTTGCGCTCAGCGGCTGCAACTGGCTGAAGACGCTCGGCAAGAAAGACAACGTCGAGCCGCCGACACCCTTGACCGAGTTCACGCCGACGACGCAGGTGGACCGCGTCTGGAGCGAAGGCATCGGCGGCGGCGCCGGCGATTCGGGCGCGCGTCTGGCGCCGGGTTCGGGCGACGGCCGGCTGTATGCGGCGAGCATCGACGGCAACGTCGAGGCCTTCGATGCCGCGACCGGCCGCACCGTATGGCAGCAGCGTCTGGGCAAGCGCACGGGCGGCTGGTTCTGGTGGCGGCACGGCGAAAATTCCCTGCGCTGGTCGGGCGGCCCGAGCGTCGCCGGCGATCTGGTCCTGGTCGGCAGTCTCGACGGCCAGCTGTATGCGCTGTCGGCGCAGGACGGCAAGGAACGCTGGAACGCACAACTGACCTCCGAGATCATCGCTGCGCCGGCGTTTGCCGACGGTCTGGTCGTGGTGCGCACCAATGATGGCCGCCTGTCCGGTCTCAATGCGAACGACGGCACGCGCAAATGGGTGTTCGACCAGAGCGTGCCGGCACTCAGCCTGCGCGGCAATTCGACGCCGCTGATCGCGAACGGCGTCGTCTACGACGGCTTCGACAATGGCCGCGTCGTCGCCGTGCGTCTGCAGGACGGCGTCGAACTGTGGTCGCAGATTCTCTCCGCCGGCGAAGGGCGCACCGAAGTCGAACGTCTGCAGGACATCGACGGCAACCTGGTTTCCGACGGCAGCGCATTGTTCGCCGCCGGCTATCGCGGCCAGGTCGCCGCGCTGGCGCTCGACAGCGGGCGTCCGCTCTGGCAGCGCGATCTGTCCAGCTACGTCGGCGCTGCGGTCAGCGGCAACACGGTCGTCATCGTCGATGCGGACGGCAACGTCTGGGCGTTCGACCGCGAGACCGGCGTGAACCTGTGGAAGCAGGATCAGCTGAAGTACCGCTGGCTGAGTGCGCCGGCGATCCATGGCAAGTACGTGGCGGTCGGCGATGTCGAAGGCTTCGTGCACTGGCTCACTCTCGACGAAGGCAAGTTCGCCGCACGCGAACGCATCAGCAAGAAGCCGATCGAAGGCGCGCCGCTGGTCGTCGACGGCACCCTCTACGTCGAGGACACGAAAGGACACATCGGCGCGTACCGCGCCCGGCAGTAGCCGCGCTTTCCCGCCAGCGGGCGGGAAGCGAGCGCGCGCCGACAGCAATGCCCTTTCCGCCGCAACCCGGCGGAGAGGGTTTTTTCTTTGGAGCTCATCATGCTTCCCGTTGTTGCCCTGGTCGGGCGCCCAAACGTCGGCAAGTCGACGCTGTTCAACGTGCTCACGCGCACGCGCGATGCGCTGGTGCACGACATGCCCGGCGTCACGCGCGATCGCCACTACGGCATCTGCCGCCTCGCCGGCACGCACTTCGTGGTCGTCGACACCGGCGGCCTGATCGAAGGTGCGGAAGGCCTCGAAGGCCAGACGGCGCGCCAGGCCGAATTCGCGATCGACGAAGCCGACGTGGTGCTGCTGACGGTCGATGCACGCGACGGCCTGATGCCGACCGACCGCGCGATCCTCGATCGCCTGCGTCGTGCCGGCAAGCCGATGCTGCTGGTGGTCAACAAGGTCGACGGGCTCGACGAGCTCGATGCGCTGGCCGAATTCTCCGTGCTGGGCGTTGCCACCTCATTCCCGGTCTCCGCCGCGCATGGTCGCGGGGTGACGCCGCTGCTCGATGCGATCGTGCTGCTGCTCCCCAAGCAGGAGATCGATCCGCTCGAAGCGAAGCCGGACGACGGCATCCGCGTCGCGATCGTCGGTCGTCCGAATGCCGGCAAGTCGACCCTGGTCAACCGCCTGCTCGGCGAGGAGCGCGTGATCGCCTCCGACCTGCCGGGTACGACGCGCGACTCGATCCGCATCGCGCTCGAACGCGACGGAAAGCGCTACACGCTGATCGATACCGCCGGCATCCGCCGCCGCGCACGCATCGAGGATGCGCTGGAGAAATTCAGCGTGATCAAGTCGCTGCAGTCGATCGACGCGGCACACGTGACCGTGCTGATGCTCGATGCGCGCGAGGGCGTGGCCGACCAGGACACCGCGCTGATCGGGCAGGTGCTCGAATCGGGCCGTGCGCTGGTGATCGCGGTCAACAAGTGGGACGGTCTGGACAAGTACCAGCGCGAGCAGTGCGTCGCCTCGCTGTCGCGCAAGCTGGTGTTTGCCGAGTGGGCGCGCCAGGTCTTCATTTCCGCGCTGCACGGCAGCGGCATCGCCGAGTTGATGAAGGCGGTCAATCGCGCGCACGCATCGGCCAACCACAAGTTCACCTCGTCGGAGCTCACGCGCGCGGTCGAAGCGGCCTACCAGGCGTATCAACCGCCGCTGGTGCGCGGCCATACGCCGAAGCTCAAGTACGCGCATCCGGGTGGCGCGAATCCGCCGACGATCATCATTCATGGCTCGCGCACCAAGCATATTGCGGACGGCTACCAGCGCTACCTCGAAAACTTCTTCCGCAAGCGCTACCGCCTCGAAGGCACGCCGATCCGCATCGAGTTCCGCGACAGCGAGAATCCGTTTGCCGGCAAGCGCAACGAGCTGACCGACGGCCAGCAGCGCCGGCGCACGCGCATGATCCGCAACGCCAAGCGCGGCAAACGCTGACCTGGTCCGAGGCGATGCCGGTCGCAGCGACCACCGTCGCGATCCTTGCCGGCGGCGCGGCGACGCGACTGGACGGGCGCGACAAGGGATTGCAGCCGCTCGGCGGCCGGCCGCTGATCGGCTGGGTGGTCGACGCGCTGCGCGCGATGTGCGGCGATACGCCGTTCGCGGGCATCCTGATCGTGGCGAACCGGCATGTGGACGAATACGCGGCCTATGCCGCCACGATCCGCGATGACGCGGACGGTTTTCGCGGTCCGCTCGCCGGCGTCGCGGCCGCGCTGCGCCACTGCGGCAGTGACTGGCTGCTGACGCTGCCGGTCGATTGCCCACGGCCGCCGGTCGATCTGCATGCGCGCCTGTTCGCTGCCGCTCGGCAATGCGAGAGCACGGCGGTCGTCGCGCACGATGGCGAGCGCCGGCAGCCGCTGTTCGCGCTGTATCGGCGCGAGCTGGCCGGGTCTGCCGCCGCGGCGGTCGAGAGCGGGCAGGGCGTGTGGCAATGGCAGGCGTCGATCGGCGCGCGCGAACTTGATTTCAGCGACCGTCACCGGCAATTTCAGAACCTCAACACGCCGCAGGAATTTGCCGCCTATGCCGCCGAACACGCACTCTGAATTCGCGACGCGGCTGGCGGTCGAGGCGGCGCAGCGCTGCGTGCTCGATCTGTGCGCTGCGCGCCGGCTGCCTGCGCAGGCGGTGCCGCTCGAGCAGGCATTGGGCCGCATCCTCGCCGAAGACCTGATCGCGCCGCACGACCTGCCGCCGTTCGCCAACTCCGCGATGGACGGCTATGCGCTGCGCGGCGGCGAACTGCCGCAGCACGGGGAACGTCGCCTGCGCATCGGCGGCAGCGTGCTCGCCGGCGCGACCGCAGCGCCGGTCTGCCATCCCGGCGAATGCATTCGCATCACGACCGGTGCGCCGCTGCCGCAAGGCGCGGATACGGTCGTCATCAAGGAAAACGTGCGCATCGATGGCGACTCGATCGTCGTCGCGGCGGGAGAACAGGCCGGCGCCAACGTGCGTCCTGCCGGCGAAGACTACGCCGCCGGCGATCGTGCCGTGCGCGCCGGCGACCGGCTGACACCGGCGCGCCTCGGCGTGCTCGCTTCATGCGGCCAAACGCAGGCGCGCGTCGCGCAACGGCCGCGCGCGGCTCTGTTCGTGACCGGAGACGAGCTGGTGCCGCCCGGGCAGCCGCTCGGCTTCGGCCAGATCCACGACAGCAATCGCTACAGCCTGGGCGCGCTGCTGCGCGAAGCCGGCATCGAGCCGCTGATCGTCGGCCACCTGCGCGACGATCCCGCGGCACTGCGCACGGCATTGCGCGAAGCGGGCGAACGCTGCGACGTGATCGTCAGCAGCGGTGGCGTCTCGGCGGGCGAGGCGGACTTCCTGCCCGGGCTCGTCGCCGAACTCGGCAAAGTACATTTCTGGAAAGTGCGCATGAAGCCCGGCATGCCGGTGTTGTGCGGCGAGATCGGCCGCGCGCTGGTGTTCGCGCTGCCGGGAAATCCGGTCTCGACGATCGCCACGTTCCTGGCGCTGGTGCGCCCGGCGCTGCTGGCCCTGCAGGGCGCGCGCGACACGGCGCCGCAAACCTGGAAAGCGCGGCTGGCCAATGCGATCGTCAAGAAGCACGATCGCGCCGAATTCCTGCGGGCGAGCTTCGAGGCACGCGACGATGGCGCCTTGTGGGCGACCGCGCTGCGCAAGCAGGGCTCGGGCATGCTGCGCGGCGTCGCCGAGGCCGATGCCTTGATCTTCATTCCCGAGGACGCGCGCGAACTGGCCGCCGGCTCAGTCGTGCAACTGCTGCCGTTGCCGGGAGCCGTGTGAACGCATGAACGCCGTGCCGGACATCGAACCTGTGGAAATCGAACCCGCCGAAGCGCTCGCGCGCCAGCGCGCGGGCGCACTCCTGCTCGACGTGCGCGAAGATGACGAACGCGCCGCCGGCATCGCCGCCGGTGCCGTCGGCCTCGCGCGCGGACTGATCGAACAGCGGATCGGCGAGATCGCGCCGGACCGGCAGCGCGAAATCCTCGCCATCTGCGCGAGCGGCCGGCGTTCGCTGCTCGCGATCGAGACGCTGCGCGGACTCGGCTATGCGC
Source organism: Dokdonella sp. (assembly GCA_036398455.1). Lineage (GTDB taxonomy): Bacteria > Pseudomonadota > Gammaproteobacteria > Xanthomonadales > Rhodanobacteraceae > Dokdonella_A. The sequence continues at coordinate 8,615 of DASWPR010000188.1, read as the reverse complement.
ACAGTGTCTCCGTACGCGGTGGCTTCGCGCACTGGCAAGGCGAGGGCCTGCCGGTCGAGCCGGGCACGCTCGATGCCGATTCCGCCGAACGCTACGCGCGTCACCTGGTGCTGCCGGAGATCGGCGTGGCCGGGCAGCGCAAGCTCGGCCAGGCCCGCGTGGTGCTGATCGGTGCCGGGGGACTCGGTGCGCCGGCCTCGCTGTATCTCGCCGCGGCCGGCGTCGGCACGCTCACCCTGATCGACGACGATCGAGTCGAGCGTTCGAATCTGCAGCGCCAGGTCGTGCACGCCGATGCACGCGTCGGCATGGCGAAGACCGAGTCGGCGCGCATCGCGTTGAATGCGTTGAATCCGAATGTGCGCATCGAGGCCGTCGACGAGCGCGTGCAGGCCGCCAATGTCGAGGATCTGCTGCGCGATCACGACGTGATCATCGACGGTGCCGACAATTTTCCCGCGCGCTATCTGCTCAGCGCGGCCAGCCTGCGCTTGAAAGTCCCCCTGGTCTACGGCGCCGTACACCGCTTCAGCGGCCAGGTCAGCGTGTTCGATCCGCGCCGCACCGATTCGCCCTGCTACCGTTGCCTGTTCCCGCAGCCGCCATCGGCCGCGGAGGCGCCCAATTGCAGCGAAGCTGGCGTACTCGGCGTGATGCCCGGTATCGTCGGCCTGCTGCAGGCGAGCGAAACCTTGAAGCTGCTGCTCGGCATCGGCGAACCCCTGGTCGGACGACTGCTCTGCCACGACGCGCTGGCCGGCACGTTCCGCGAATTGCGCCTGCCGCGCGATCCGGATTGTCCCGGTTGCGGCGTCGATGCGGTGTTCGCCGGCTACGAGGACGTCGCACGCTGGTGCGGCGGCTGAAGTACGGCGCGGGGCCGCAGGTCACGAAAGTGACATGCGCGTGATTCACAGTCGTTCGTTTTGAATTCCAGCGGTCGTGTCGGGCGATGGGCGAGCGCCGGACCGGCCTGTATGTCCCAGGATCGATGGAAAGGGTCGTCCGATGCAGATCATTCCCGGCGTCATCTCGCGCAGCGCGCCGCTCGGTCGCTGGGACTTCGTCGCGATTCCGCTGATCTTCGGTGTGCTCGTGCTCACCGTGTACGGCTTGCACGGGATGGATGTGCCGCTCACCGCCGTCGAGCAGCCGGCCATTTCGCTCGATCGCGGCAATCTTCCGCTGTATGCGCTGTACACGACGCTGCGCATGTTCGCGGCGATGTTCGCCTCGCTGCTGTTCACCTTCACCTACGGCGCGCTCGCGGCGAAGAGCCGGCGCGCGGAGATGGTGCTGGTGCCGGTGCTGGACATCCTGCAGTCGGTGCCGATCCTCGGCTTCCTCTCGTTCACCGTCGTTTTCTTCCTGTCGCTGTTTCCCGGTCGTGCGCTCGGCGCGGAGTGCGCCGCGGTGTTCGCCATCTTCACCAGCCAGGCCTGTAACATGGCCTTCAGCTTCTATCAGTCGCTGCGCACGATTCCGGACGATCTCGACGAGGCGTCGCGCAGCTTCCGCCTGTCCGGCTGGCAGCGCTTCTGGCGTCTGGAAGTGCCGTTCGCGATGCCGGGGCTGGTGTGGAACATGATGATGTCGATGTCCGGCGGCTGGTTCTTCGTCGTCGCGACCGAATCGATCAGCGTCGGCAAGCACGAAGCGATGCTGCCGGGACTCGGCTCGTATGTCGCCACCGCCATCGCCGCACGCGATCTCGGCGCGGTCGGCTGGGCGCTCGTCACGATGCTGGTGGTCATCATGCTGTACGACCAGATCGTGTTCCGGCCGCTGGCGGTGTGGTCGGAAAAATTCCGTTTCGAACAGACGATCGGCCAGGTCGTGCCGACCTCGTGGTCGCTGCGCATGCTGCGCTCGAGCCGTTTCGTCGCCGTCGTGTGGAGCCCTTTCGCTGCGCTGCTGCGCCGGCTGACGACGGCGCGCTGGCTGTCGCCGCGGCGGCGCAGGAAAGCGTTCCTCTCCGAGCCGGCGCTGGATCGTGCCTGGATCGGCCTGCTGGTCGCCGCGTGCCTGGCCTGCGCGTGGCTGACGATCCGTTTCGTCGCCAGCGAGCTTGGCCTCGGCGAGGTCGTGCACGTGTTCGGGCTCGGCTTCCTCACGCTGATCCGCGTTGTCGTGCTGATCGCGCTGGCGAGCGTGGTGTGGGTGCCGATCGGGGTCTGGGTCGGCCTGCGCCCTTCGTGGACGAAATGGGTGCAGCCGATCGCGCAGTTCTTCGCCGCGTTTCCGGCCAACCTGATGTTTCCGCTCGCCGTCGTCGCGATCATGTACTTCCATGCGGCGCCCGGCATCTGGCTGAGCCCGCTGATGGTGCTCGGCACGCAGTGGTACATCCTGTTCAACGTGATCGCCGGCGCCGCGACATTCCCGAACGACCTGCGCGACGTCGCCACCAACATGGGCGTGCGCGGCTGGATGTGGTGGAAACGCGTGATCCTGCCCGGCATCTTCCCGTACTACGTGACCGGCGGCATCACCGCATCGGGCGGCTCGTGGAATGCCAGCATCGTGTCCGAAACCGTCAGCTGGGGCGACACGCATCTGACCGCCGCGGGGCTCGGTTCCTATATCGCCGCGGCAACCGATGCCGGCGACTATCCGCGCGTCGTGCTCGGCATCGCGGTGATGTCGGTATTCGTCACCGCCTTCAATCGCCTGGTCTGGCGGCCGCTGTACGCCTACGCCGAACGGCGCCTGCGCATCATCTGATGGTCGTGTGCTGTTGCCGTGAACGTTTCAATCGAGGGTTGAATCGCGAAGGACGTGAAGAACACGATGGGAAATCAGGGTTTAACCCGCAGCTTCTGCGTGTCCTTCTTTTCCTTCGTGTGCTTCGTGCTGAAATCTTCTGCTTCTGCTTAGCTTCTGCCTGTTGATATCCGCCGCAACCGCATAGGTCCATCATGAGCTACGTTCTCGACGAAACGATCATCGACCTGAAAGGCGTGTTCAAGGCCTTTCCGACGCAGGGCGGGCAGCCGCGCACCGTGCTCGACAACGTCGATCTCACGCTGAAGAGCCGCGAGATCGTCGGTCTGCTCGGGCGGTCGGGGTCGGGCAAGTCGACCCTGCTGCGCATCATCGCCGGCCTCGGCGAAGCGACGTCCGGCGACGTGCTCTATCGCGGCGAGCCGGTCGATGGCCCGGCCGACGGCATCGCGATGGTGTTCCAGAGCTTCGCGCTGTTCCCGTGGCTGACGGTGCTGCAGAACGTGGAGCTCGGTCTCGAGGCGCAGGGCATTGCACCGCGCGAACGCCGCGAACGCGCGCTCAAGGCGATCGACCTGATCGGCCTCGATGGTTTCGAGTCGGCCTATCCGAAGGAACTCTCCGGCGGCATGCGCCAGCGCATCGGCTTCGCGCGCGCACTGGTCACGCGGCCGAATCTGCTGCTGCTCGACGAGCCGTTCTCCGCGCTCGACGTGCTGACCGCGGAAACGCTGCGCACCGATTTCCTCGACCTCTGGTGCGAAGGGCGCATGCCGATCAAGGCGGTGCTGATCGTCACCCACAACATCGAGGAGGCGGTGCTGATGTGCGATCGCATCCTGGTGTTCTCGTCGAATCCCGGCCGCGTCGTCGCCGAACTGCGCGTCGACCTGCCGTATCCGCGCAACCGCCAGGACCCCGCGTTCCGCACCCTGGTCGACACGATCTACGCGCGCATGACGACCAGCAGCAGCGAGCCGCGCAAGGACAACCCGGGCCTGTTCCCCGGTACCGGCATCGGCATGGTGCTGCCGGCGATTTCGACCAATCTGTTGTCCGGCCTGATCGAGGCGATCGCGGCGCCGCCGTTCAAGGGCAAGGCGGATCTGCCCGATGTGGCGCGCAGCCTTCAGCTCGACAACATCCTGCCGATCGCGGAAACCCTGCAGCTGCTGCGCCTGGCCGACCTGGCCGAGGGCGACATCCGGCTGACGCCGGCGGGGCAGCGCTTTGCCGAAGCCGAAGTGGAGCAGCGCAAGGAGATCTTCCGCCAGCACCTGCTCGCCTACGTGCCCCTCGCCGCGCACATCCGCCGCGTGCTCGACGACCGCCCCGGGCATCGCGCACCCTCGGCACGTTTCCACGAGGAACTCGAAGACTACATGGGCGAGGACGACGCCAAGCAGACCCTGCGTGCGATCGTCAGCTGGGGCCGCTACGCCGAGGCATTCGCCAACGACCAGGAGGCGGGCACGTTCTCGCTGGAGGATCCGCGCTGAAGGAGGCTTGGGTTCTTGAAGCGGCTGTCGATCCTCGTTGCCGTCATTCCCGCGAAAGCGGGAATCCACTTTGCTTGCCGTCACGCAAAGGCAACATGGATTCCCGCTTTCGCGGGAATGACGTCACTCGGGAATGACGTCACTCAGGATGACGATGGACTTCCGATCTTCACGGGAATGACGACACTTAGCGGGAATGACGACACTCAGGATGATGATGGATTCCCGCTTTCGTGGGAGTGACGGCATTCAGAAGTGACGATGGATTCCCGCTTTCGCGGAAACAACGGCATCAAGAACTGACCAGGAAGGCGCGTCAGGCGTGCCTCTTCTGGGCGGCCGCGAATGCGGCCAGCTGTCCGGGCGTCGCTTCGGGCTGGTGTTTCGCCTTCCACTGCGCGAAGGGTTCGCCGTAGACGTGCTCGCGCGCGGTCTCTTTGTCGATGTCGACGCCGCGCGCGGCGGCGGCCTCGCGATACCAGTCGGCCAGGCAGTTGCGGCAGAAGCCGCCGAGGATCATCAGGTCGATGTTCTGCACGTCGGCGCGCGTGCGCAGGTGGTCGAGCAGGCGGCGGAAGGCGGCGGCTTCGAGTTCGGTGGTGAGATCGGTCATGGAGTCTCCTTCGTTCGCGATGCGGCAGCGTGACGATCGGCAGGTTTGAGCCATATGGCGCGGGCGTGGGATAATGCGCGTTTCCCGCTGGAATCCCAATGGCTGCCCGATTGCTGGACGGACGCCGCATCGCCGACGAAGTGCTCGACGGCGTCGCTGCACGCGTGAAGGCGCGTATCGCGGCCGGCAAGCGCGTGCCCGGGCTTGCCGTCGTCGTGGTCGGTCACGATCCGGCTTCGGCGGTATATGTGCGCAACAAGCGGCGCGCATGCACCCATGTCGGATTTCGCTCGTTCGATTTCGACCTGCCGGAATCGACCACGCAGGCCGAACTGTTCGCGCTGATCGATCGCCTGAATGCCGACGAGACGGTGCATGGCATCCTCGTGCAGCTGCCGCTGCCTGCCGGCATCAGCGCGACCGCGATGATCGACCGCATCGATGCGCACAAGGACGTCGACGGCTTTCAGGCCGAGAACGTCGGCCGCCTTGCGCTGCGCCAGCGCGGCTTGCGTCCGTGCACGCCGAAGGGCGTGATGATCCTGCTGGCGCATACCGATCGCCCGGTGCGCGGGCGCAATGCGGTCGTCATCGGCGTCTCCAATCATGTCGGCCGGCCGCTGATCCTGGAACTGCTGCTGGCCGGCTGCACCACCACCGGCTGCCACAAGTTCACCGCCGACCTTGAAAGCGAGGTGCGCCGCAGCGACATCGTCGTGGTCGCTGCGGGCCGGCCCGGGCTGGTGCGCGGCGACTGGATCAAGCCGGGCGCGGTCGTCATCGACGTCGGCATCAACCGGCTCGACGACGGACGTCTGGTCGGCGATGTCGAATTCGCGCCGGCGGCCGAGCGGGCTTCCTGGATCACACCGGTGCCGGGTGGAGTAGGGCCGATGACGGTGGCGACCCTGATGGAAAACACGCTGGAAGCCGCCGAGACTTTCTTCGACTGACAACCCGACACAGAACCTCATGCGCAGATTCTTTTCCGTCCGTTTCCTGTTCGCTGCCGTCGCCATCGTCGCGCTCGGCGGTTGCGCGACCGTCGTCAATCGCGCCAGCCAGAAATTCGCCGACAGCCTCAGTGCGGGCATCCTCGACCAAGACGATGTCGCCATCGTGCGCGACGGCGTGCCGAGCTGGCTGCTGCTGATCGACGGCCTGATCCAGGGCGATCCCAACAACAGCGGTCTGCTCGTCGCCGGCTCGCGCCTGTACGACTCGTACGCCGGCGGCTTCGTCGACGACCCGCAGCGTGCGCAGCGGCTGGAAGCGCGCAGTTTCGACTATGCACGGCGCGCGACCTGCCTCGGCATCGCCGGCCTGTGCGCGCAGATCGATCAGCCGTTCGAGCCGTTCCAGGCTGAAGTCGCGAAGACGTCGGTCAAGGATGTGCCGGTCCTGTACTCGCTGGCGTCGGCCTGGGTCGGCCGCATCCAGGCCAACAGCAGCGACTGGAAGGCGATCGCGGACATCCCCAAGGTGGAACTGCTGCTGCAGCGTGTCGTCGCCCTCGATCCGACGCACGCAAAAGGCGAGCCGTACATGTACCTTGGCGTGCTCGCTTCGCTGCGTCCGGCTTCGGTCGGCGGCAAGCCGGAACAGGGCAAGGCGGATTTCGAGAAAGCCATTGCATTGTCCGGCGGCAAGAACCAGATGGTACGGGTGCTGTATGCGCAGTATTACGCGCGCCTCGTCTTCGACAGGGAGCTGCACGACAAGCTGCTGAACGAAGTGATGGCGGCCGATCCGCATACGCCGGGCCTGACCCTGATCAATACCCTGGCGCAGCAGCGCGCGAAGAAGCTGCTGGAGTCGGGCAAGGATTTCTTTTGAGGCGGCCGATCGGCACGCCGCACTTCCATTTCGTTGGCGCGGCGAACCACGGAACCTGCGATTTCATGGAGACGCAATGAACACGATGCACACCTTCCGCAAGAGCCTGCTGCTGGCCGCCATCGGGCTCGCGTCCGTGTCCAGCCAGGCTGCCACCCTCAAGATCGCCACGCTGGCGCCCGACGGCACCAGCTGGATGACCGAGATGCGCGCGAGCGCAGAAGCGATCAAGACGAAGACCGAAGGCCGTGTCGAGCTCAAGTTCTTTCCGGGCGGCGTCATGGGCGACGATGCCACCGTGCTGCGCAAGGTGAAGATCGGCCAGCTGCAGGGCGGCGCATTCACCGGCGGCGAGGCGAGCGTGATCGCGAAGGACGCCGAGATCTATACGGTGCCGTTCCTGTTCCGCAACCAGGAAGAAGTGGACAAGGTGCGCGCGAAGGTCGATCCGCTGCTGAAGGAGCAGTTCCGCAAGAATGGCTTCGAGCTGCTCGGCATCACCGGCGGCGGCTTCGCCTACCTGATGAGCACGCGCGACATCAAGACGCGCGACGATCTGAAGAGCGCCAAGGTGTGGGTGCCGCAGGGCGACGAGATTGCCGAGGCGACCTTCAAGGCGACCGGCGTCACGCCGATTCCGTTGCCGTTGTCGGACGTCTATACGAGCCTGCAGACCGGCCTGATCGACACCGCGGCGAACACGCCGTCGGGTGCGATCGCGTTCCAGTGGCACACGAAGATCAAGCACGTCGTCGACCTGCCGGTGATCTACGTGGTCGGCGAACTCGCGGTCGACAAGAAGGCGTTCGATGTGCTCTCGGCGGCCGACCAGAAGACCGTCGGCGACGAGATCGGCGGCGCGTTCGACCGCATCGACAAGCAGACGCGCAGCGACAACGCGTCCGCGCGAACCGCTCTGCAGCAGCAGGGCATCACGTTCACCGCGCCCGACGCGGCCGAGCGCAAGAACTGGGAAACCGTCGGCGCGGATGCGTACAAGCAGCTGTCCGGTCGCGGCGCGTTCACGCCGGAAGTGCAGAAGGCGCTCGATGCGGCATTGAGCGCGGCGCGCGGCGGATCGGCGCAGTGAGCGAAGCGCGCGTCGGCGCCCTCGGCTGGCTGGATCGTTTCGAGAACGGGTTGATCGCGCTGCTGGTGCTGGCGATGGTGCTGCTCGCCGGCGCACAGATCGTGCTGCGCAACGTCTTCGAGACGGGCCTGTCCTGGGCCGATCCGCTGCTGCGCGCGATGGTGCTGTGGACCGCGATGCTCGGTGCGCTGGCAGCCGCGCGCGACGACAAGCACATCGGACTCGATGTGCTCGCGCATTTCGTGCACGGCGCCACACGGCGCGCGTTGCGCATCGTCACACTGCTGTTCGCCGCCGGCATCTGCGCGACGATGGCCTGGTACGGCTACGGCCTGGTCGAACTCGATTTCGGCGGCGGCACCGCGATCGCCGGCGTTCCGGGCTGGCTGATCGAAGCGATCATTCCGGTGGGCTTCGGCCTGCTCTCAGTGCGCTTCGCGCTGCGCGCGTTCCTGCCGCCGCGCAGCGAGGCGCCGGCGCTGGCGCCGGAACTGCCGTGATCCTGCTCGCCGCCATCCTTCTGATTGTCCTGGCCGCGCTCGGCGCGCCGCTGTTCGCGCTGATCGCGGCAGTCGCACTGCTCGGCTTCCACGCCGCCGGGCAGGAGGGCGTTGCGGTGGTGGTCGAGTTCTATCGCCTGGCCGACATGCCGGCGCTGATCGCGATCCCGCTGTTCACGCTGGCCGGCTACCTGATGGCCGAGAGCCGGGCGCCGCAACGGTTGGTGCGCGTGACCAACGCCTTGCTCGGCTGGCTGCCCGGCGGACTCGCGATCGTCGCGGTCATCGCATGCGCGATGTTCACCGCATTCACCGGCGCGACCGGCGTGACGATCGTCGCACTCGGCGCGGTG
>DASWPR010000187.1:0-2904 GCA_036398455.1 Dokdonella sp. | reverse complement strand
TGTTGCGCACGGACGACTGGCGAATCTTGCGCGCCTGACCGATCAGGAACTGGTTTGCCGAGCGCACCAGCGGCGAACTGTCGGCAAGGTGCACGGCATTCGTGTTGCCTGCGCCCGGCTGCGTCTGATCGTCCGCCGAGGCTGTCGATGCGGCGGCGAGACCAAGGATCAACGCCGCCACCAGGGCGCGGGTGCGATACGGGCGGGCTTGGACGTGCGAGAGTGCGCTGCGAGCGGACATGGATCACCTTGGACATCGTTCAGGGGCCGCCATCGTCGGTTTGCGGCATGACGTGATCATGACCCTGCAGCATCGGCGACAAGTCGTGCATTCACGCACCTCGTATGACCCGGAACGGTCCGATCGCCTATCCTTGCTCCGACGATCCCCTATCCAGGTTGCACCGATGGCCCAGAGCATCCACGAATTCGCCGACGATCCGCGCAATCGCGGCATCCTGATCTACGTCAACGGCGCGATGAAGCGTCGCGATGAAGCGGTCGTGTCGGTGTTCGATTCCGGCTTCGTGCTCGGCGACGGTGTGTGGGAGGGCCTGCGCGTCTCCCACGGTCATCCGGCCTTCCTCGACGCACATCTCGACCGCCTCTATGAAGGCGCCAAAGCGATCGCGATGGATATCGGGCTCGACCGCGCCGCGCTGACGCAGGCGATCTACGCGACGCTGGCCGCCAACGGCATGCACGACGGCGTGCATATGCGCCTGATGGTCACACGCGGAATCAAGCGCACGCCGTATCAGGACCCGCGCGTGGTGATCGGACCGGCCACGATCGTGATCATCCCGGAGTTCAAGAATCCCCTGCCCGATACGCTGGTCAACGGCCTCAAGCTGTTCACCGTGCACGTGCGCCGCGGCTATCCGGACGTGCAGGACAACAAGCTCAACAGTCACAGCAAGCTGAACTGCATCACCGCCTGCATCCAGGCCTATACCGCCGGTGCCGACGAAGGCCTGATGCTCGATCCGCACGGCTTCGTCGCCACCTGCAATTCGACGCATTTCTTCATCGTGCGCAAAGGCGAGGTGTGGACGTCGACCGGACAGTACTGCCTCGGCGGCATCACGCGCGCGAACGTGATCGCGATCTGCCGCGACGCCGGCATTCCGGTGTACGAGAAGTCCTTCAGTCTCACCGATGTCTACGGCGCCGACGAAGCCTTCGTGACCGGCACGTTCGCCGGCGTCGTGCCGGTGCGCGAAGTCGATGGCCGCGTGTTCGGCGATGGCCGCCGCGGACCGATGGCCGAACGCCTGCAAGACTTGTATCGCGCATGGGTCGCGCGCGACATCGCCGCCCGCGACGGCACGGCTGCGAACCTGTGAACGCGCCGCTGCGCATCGCGATGTGGTCCGGGCCGCGCAACATCTCCACCGCGATGATGCGCGCCTGGGAAAACCGCGGCGACTGCGCGGTCGCCGACGAACCCTTGTACGCGCACTATCTGGTGCATACCGGGCTCGATCATCCGATGCGCGAAGCCGTCATCGCGGACGGCGAAACCGACTGGCGCAGCGCGACCGCGGCGCTCGCCGGCAGCGTGCCGGAGGGCCGGCCGATCTGGTACCAGAAGCACATGAGCCATCATCTGCTGCCGCACATCGATCATGCCTGGGTGCACGGTCTCGCCAATGCCTTCCTGATCCGCGAACCGGCTGCCGTCGTGCATTCGTACGTGAAGGCGCGCGCCGATGTGTGCGCAGACGACATCGGCCTGCCGCAGGAAGTGCGTCTGTTCGATGAACTCGCCGAACACAGCGGCCACGCGCCGCCGGTCATCGATGCGGATGAGTTCCTGCGTGCTCCCGAGGCGCATCTGCGCGCGCTGTGCGCTCATTTCGGCATCGCCTTCAGCGAACGCATGCTGCACTGGCCGGCCGGCCCGCGCACGAGCGACGGCATCTGGGCGCCGCATTGGTATGAAGCCGTGTGGCGTTCGACCGGGTTCGAGGCGCCGCGCGAGAAATCGGTCCGCCTCGACGGGCAGGCCGCACGCGTGGCGGATGAATGCCGGCCGCTGTACGAGCATCTGTATCGATTCCGCATCCGGGCAACGGACACCGCCGAGCCGTGACGTTTCACTCGACGCGGGCGAATTGGTTTTTGACGATCCGGTCTGCCACGATGGTGCCCTGCACCCCGGCCAGGAGCCTGCAATGAAGATCAGCGCGCGCAACGTGCTCCAGGGCAAGATCGTCGAAGTCGTCAAAGGTCAGACCACGGCGCACGTGCGCATCGACATCGGCGGCGGCAGGATCGTGACCGCGTCGATCACCAACGAAGCGGTCGACGACCTCGGCCTCGCCGTCGGCAAGGAAGCGCACGCGGTGATCAAGGCGTCGGATGTGCTGGTGGCGGTCGATTGAGGGGCGTGCCGGCCTTGCGCCAGGTGGGGCCGGTGTTCCCACTCGTTGTCTGGCCCGATCATCGTTTCGTTTCTACGCAGCCCCGCCCCTCACTCCAGCCCTCGCCTCCGGGCAGGCGCGCGCGCGTCTCGCAGCAGGCAGCCCTTCTGCAGCATCACGCCTCGATCAGCCCGTTGCGCACAGCGATCAAGGTCAGCTCCGCCTGATTCCCCGCGCCGAGCTTCTGCTTGATGTTGTACAGATGCGTGCCGATCGTGTTCGGCGACAGGTTCAGGATCTCGGCGATGCGGTTGACCGACTGCCCGCGCGCAAGCTGGATGAACACGGCGAATTCGCGCTCGGACAGCGCCTCGACCGCGCCGGCTCCGCCGCCGAGGTCCTGCAGCGCGAGCTTGCGGGCGATTTCGGCATCGAGATAGATGCGCCCCGCCGCGATCGCGTGCACGGCTTCGATCAGTTCCTCCGGCGCGCTGCGCTTGGACAGATACCCGAGCGCGCCGGCCTTCAGCACGCGCTT
>DASWPR010000186.1:0-1691 GCA_036398455.1 Dokdonella sp. | reverse complement strand
TCGCGGCGGCGGCGGACCCGCCGCGCCCGCGCGGCGCCGGCCATTCTACGATGTACTTCGTAAAGCCGCCATCCGCCGGGAAAACGCAGAAAATGGACACATCCACGGTGCAGCATCTGATCCAGCAGGGCCTGCCGGACGCGCAGGTCGAGGTGCACGGCCCCGACGGCGTGCATTTCGAGGCGCGCGTGGTCAGTGCGGCGTTCGCCGGCAAGCTGCCGCTGGCGCGGCACCGCATGGTGTACGCGACGCTCGGCGACCGCATGGGCGGCGAGATCCACGCGCTTTCGCTGCGCACCTTGACGCCGGAAGAAGCCGCGCGCGGCTGAGATTTCTTTTTCGCAGCAGCGCAGGGCGCGCGCCGCATTCCTTTCAACCCCAACGGAGATGGACTGTCCATGGATGGCAACACACAGCGAGTAGGCCGAGTGGCAAAAATCGTGATCAACGGCGGGCAACCGCTCAGTGGCGACGTCTGGATATCCGGTGCGAAGAATGCGGTGCTGCCGATCCTGGCCGCCTGCCTGCTGGCCGACGGCCCGGTCACGATTGGCAACGTGCCGCATCTGCACGATGTGACGACGACGATGGAACTGCTCGGCCAGATGGGCGTCGAGCTGGTCATCGACGAACGCATGAAGATCCATGTCGATCCGCGTCCGGCCAAGCGCTATTTCGCGCCGTACGATCTGGTCAAGACGATGCGCGCGTCGATCCTCGTGCTCGGGCCGCTGGTGGCGCGCTTCGGTGAAGCGATCGTATCGCTGCCGGGCGGCTGCGCGATCGGTTCGCGCCCGGTCGACCTGCACCTGAAGGGCCTGCAGGCGCTCGGCGCCGAAGTCACCGTCGAGAACGGCTACATCAAGGCGAAGGCGAAGCGCCTGCGCGGCGCACGCATCAACCTCGACCTGGTCACCGTGACCGGCACCGAGAACCTGATGATGGCCGCGGCGCTCGCGCACGGCACCACGATCATCGAGAACGCCGCGCAGGAGCCCGAGGTCGTCGACCTCGCCAACTGCCTCAACGCGATGGGCGCGAAGATCGAAGGCGCGGGCACCGCGACCCTGGTCATCGAAGGTGTCGAGCGACTCTCCGGCACCACGTACGAAGTGCTGCCCGATCGCATCGAGACCGGCACGTTCCTGGTTGCCGGCGCGATCACCGGCGGCAAGGTCACCGCCAAGCGCGCGCGTCCGAAGACGCTCGACGCGGTGCTCAGCAAGCTGGAGGACGCCGGCGCGCACATCAATACCGGCGAAGACTGGATCGAACTGGACATGCGCGGGCGGCGCCCGAAGGCGGTCAACGTGACGACCGCGCCGTACCCGGCGTTCCCGACCGACATGCAGGCGCAGTTCACCGCGCTCAACTGCGTCGCCGAAGGCGTCGGCATCATCACCGAGACGGTCTTCGAGAACCGCTTCATGCATGCGCACGAGCTGCAGCGCCTCGGCGCCGACATCCAGCTCGAAGGCAACGCCGCGATCATCAAGGGCGTCCCCAAGATGTCCGGCGCGCCGCTGATGGCGACCGACCTGCGCGCATCCGCATCGCTGGTGCTGGCCGGCCTCGTCGCACACGGCGACACGGTCGTCGACCGCATCTACCACATCGATCGCGGCTACGAGAACATCGAGGAGAAGCTCTGCGGACTCGGTGCGCATATCCGGCGGTTGCCGGCGTAATTC
>DASWPR010000185.1:0-6806 GCA_036398455.1 Dokdonella sp. | reverse complement strand
CTGGAGCGCACCGGCGCGGTCAGCCAGGAGACCGTCGTCGAGATGGTTTCCGGTGCGCTGGCGCGCTACGGCGCCAGCGTTGCCGTCGCCGTGACCGGCGTCGCCGGTCCGAGCGGCGGCACGCCGGACAAGCCGGTCGGCACCGTGTGGATCGGCTGGAAGCGCCGCGGCGGCTATGCGCGCTCGGAACTGTTCCATTTCGACGGCGACCGCGAAGCGGTGCGCCGGCAGACCGTCGCCGCCGCGCTCGACGGCGTGCGCCGGATTCTTACGAGCTGACACGGCGACTGCGGATCGCGTCGCCGGAGCGCTGTGGGATAATCGCAGACAGCCCGAGTCTTAGAACCTGAGACTTCGCCACGGCACGCTTGCCGCATGAATCGCATCGAAGAGGATCACGCAATGGACGACAACAAGCGCAAGGCGCTCGCATCCGCGCTCAGCCAGATCGAAAAGCAGTTCGGCAAGGGCGCGGTGATGCGCATGGGCGATCGCGTCAACGAGGCGATCGAAGTCGTCTCGACCGGCTCGCTCGGGCTCGACATCGCGCTCGGCGTCGGCGGCCTGCCGCGCGGCCGCGTCGTCGAGATCTACGGGCCGGAATCCTCCGGCAAGACCACGCTCACGCTCCAGGTCATCGCCAGCTGCCAGCGCAACGGCGGCACGGCGGCGTTCATCGATGCCGAGCATGCGCTCGACCCGACCTATGCGGAAAAACTCGGCGTCAATGTCGACGACCTGCTGGTTTCGCAGCCGGATACCGGCGAACAGGCGCTCGAGATCGCCGACATGCTGGTGCGTTCCAATTCAGTCGACGTCGTCGTCATCGACTCGGTCGCCGCGCTGACGCCGAAGGCCGAAATCGAAGGCGAGATGGTCGATTCGCACGTCGGCCTGCAGGCCCGCCTGATGAGCCAGGCGCTGCGCAAGCTGACCGCGAACATCAAGAAGTCCGGCACCCTGGTCATCTTCATCAACCAGATCCGCATGAAGATCGGCGTGATGTTCGGCAGCCCGGAAACGACCACCGGCGGCAACGCGCTGAAGTTCTATGCCTCGGTGCGCCTCGACATCCGCCGTATCGGCAGCGTCAAGCGCGGCGAGGAGGTCATCGGTTCGGAGACGCGCGTCAAGGTCGTCAAGAACAAGGTGGCGCCGCCGTTCCGCCAGGCCGAGTTCGAAATCCTCTACGGCGAGGGCTCCTCGCGCGAAGGCGAACTGATCGAGCTTGGCGTCAACCACAACATCGTCGACAAGTCCGGTGCCTGGTACAGCTACAACGGCGACCGTATCGGCCAGGGCAAGGACAACACGCGCCTGTACCTGAAGGAGCATCCGGAGATCGCAAACGCCCTCGATGCGCAGCTGCGCGCCAAGCTGCTGGTCAAGGCCGGCGAATCACCGCTGCCGGCGGTCGAAATGGAAGAAGCCTGAGCCGAAAAAGACTAGCGCGCCGTGCCGAGCATCAAAGGGACGTTTGGCATTTCATTGCTCGTCGGGGCGCTTGCCGTGATCGGCTGGGCCGCGGCGGTCGGCACCCGGGCGGGTAGTCGCACGGTCGCGGCCAGGGCGCTTGCCGGAGACGTGTGGGTCGCAGAGCAGCTCGAAACGGATCAGCTCGCCGCGCTGAAAGTGCAGGGTTTCCGGACCATCGTGGATCTGCGCCCGGATGGCGAGGCGCCGGATCAGCCGCCCGCCCGTGAAATGAGCAGTGCTGCCGAAAAGAACGGCCTGCATTTCACCTACCTGCCGGTACCGCACGGCGATATCCCGCTGCCCGCCGTGGACACGCTGGAGCGGACTCTGGCGACGAGCGAGCGCCCGGTGCTGCTGTATTGCCGCAGCGGGCGCCGTGCCGCACGCACCTGGGCATTGGCGGAAGCCTCGCGAAAGGACGGCCTCGGTGCCGCCGCGATCGAAGCGGCTGTCGCGTCCGCGGGACAATCGGCCGATGATCTGGCGGCGCAGATCGCGGCGCGCGTTGCCGCCAGAGCCGCGACGCCATGAGGCCTGCTCCATGAGGCCTGCCGAGCCGCGGTCGCACTACGGCGCGCATGTCGTCATCGCAGGGCTCGGCCTCGTGCTGGGTTCGATCGTTGGATTGGTCATCGCGGTCGCGACCGGGCTGCTGACGATTTCATGCTGAGCGTGCGGAGGTTTCGCCATGTCCTGGCGTGATTCGGGCAAATCCGGCAAGCCGAAGATCGATTCGCGCAGCGTGTACGACAAGGCGCTCGGACTGCTGTCCCGGCGCGAACATTCCCAGCGCGAACTCAAGACCAAGCTGGCGCAGCGCGGCCATGCGGGCGGCGAGGCGGGCGCGGCGATCGACCGCCTCAAGGACCAGGATTATCAGGACGACGAGCGCTTCGGCGCGAGCATGGCGCGCAAGCGCGCGGCGCAAGGCTACGGACCCCAGCGCATCCAGGCCGAGCTGAAATCGCACGGGCTGGCCGACGCCGCGATCCGTGCCGCCATCGCCGCGGTGGATGTCGATTGGGTGGCAAGCGCTGCCGCGCAGTGGCGCCGTCATGGCGGTGGGCGCGCAGCGGCCGATCGTGCCGAGCGCGCCAAACACGCCCAGTTTCTCTTGCGCCGCGGCTTCGATGCGGCGACAGTACGCGCCGTCACGCGCGCTGAAATGGACG
The DNA here is from genome assembly GCA_036398455.1 of Dokdonella sp. GTDB lineage: Bacteria > Pseudomonadota > Gammaproteobacteria > Xanthomonadales > Rhodanobacteraceae > Dokdonella_A. The sequence continues at coordinate 4,158 of DASWPR010000185.1, read as the reverse complement.
ATCCGACCCCAGATCTCGACTGAGACCTTCCGACAGGAACGTTTCGATTGAGAAAGCCGGTTCCGGGCTGCATTTCTGTGCGTCCAAATCCCGTTTCCGTCGATATCGCGTCCATGAAAACCTCCGAAATCCGCTCTGCCTTCCTGGAGTTCTTCCGCTCCAAGGGTCACACGATCGTGCCTTCCAGCTCGCTGGTGCCGGCGAATGATCCCACCCTGCTGTTCACGAACTCCGGCATGGTGCAGTTCAAGAACGTGTTTCTCGGCAGCGAGAAGCTCGGCTACGTGCGCGCAGCCGACGTACAGCGCTGCCTGCGCGCCGGCGGCAAGCACAACGACCTCGACTCGGTCGGCTACACCGCGCGCCATCACACGTTCTTCGAGATGCTCGGCAACTGGTCGTTCGGCGACTACTTCAAGCGCGAGGCGATCGAGTGGGCGTGGCAGTTCCTGACCGGCACGCTGAAGCTCGACCAGGAACGCCTCTGGGTCACCGTCTACCACACCGACGACGAAGCGTTCGACATCTGGAACCAGCAGATCGGCGTGCCCGCCGCGCGCATCGTGCGCATCGGCGACAACAAGGGTGCGCCGTACGCGTCGGACAATTTCTGGCAGATGGCCGACACCGGACCGTGCGGCCCCTGCACCGAGATCTTCTACGATCACGGCGCGGAGATCGCCGGCGGTCCGCCGGGTTCGCCCGACGAAGACGGCGATCGCTACATCGAAATCTGGAACCTGGTCTTCATGCAGTTCGACCGCGCCGCCGACGGCACGCTGTCGAAGCTGCCGGCGCCGTGCGTCGACACCGGCATGGGCCTCGAACGCCTGGCCGCCGTGCTGCAGCACGTGCATTCGAACTATGAGATCGATCTGTTCCAGCACCTGATCAAGGTCGCCGCGCGACTCACCCATACCGCCGACCTGGAAAACAAGTCGCTGCGCGTGATCGCCGACCATATCCGCGCCTGCTCGTTCCTGATCGTCGATGGCGTGCTGCCGTCGAACGAAGGGCGCGGCTATGTGCTGCGCCGGATCATCCGCCGCGCGCTGCGTCACGGCTACATGCTCGGCCAGAAACAGCCGTTCTTCCATGAAATGGTCGGCGCGCTGATCGAGGTGATGGGCGACGCCTATCCGGAACTGACGGCAAAGCGCGATCTGGTCCAGCGCGCGTTGAAAGCCGAGGAAGAGCGCTTCGGCGAGACGCTGGAGCAGGGCATGAAGTTGTTCGAGGATGTCGCGAAGAAGTCGACGAACGTCATTCCGGGCGACGATGCATTCCGCCTCTACGACACCTACGGTTTCCCGGTCGATCTGACCGCCGATATCGCGCGTGAGCGCGGTCTCTCGGTCGACATGGCGGGATTCGAAGCGGCGATGGCGCAGCAGCGCGATACCGCGCGAGCGGCGGGCAAGTTTTCCGGCGGCCTGACGTTGCCGGCCGAACTCGCCGCGAAGCTCGCAGCGACCCGGTTCATCGGCTACGACCGCACGGAAACCGAAAGCGCGGACGCGCAGGTTGTCGCGATTCTGAAGGACGGCCGTTCGGTCGAATCCATCGGCGCAGGCGACGAGGCCGCGGTGCTGCTCGACAAAACGCCGTTCTACGCCGAATCGGGCGGGCAGGTCGGCGATTTCGGCGTGCTCGACGCCAAAGGCGTGATGTTCGACGTGCTCGACACGCGCAAGCTGGCGGGCCAGTACCACGCCCATGTCGGCCGTGTGCGCTTCGGCACGCTCAGCGTCGGCGATGCCGTGCATGCCGCGATCGAGGCCGAGCGCCGCGCCGCGATCGTGCTCAACCATTCGGCGACCCATCTCCTGCACGCCGCGCTGCGCAGGCTGCTCGGCGGGCATGTCGCGCAGAAGGGATCGCTGGTCGCGCCGGATCGGCTGCGCTTCGATTTCTCGCATTTCGCGCCGATCGGTGCCGACGAACTGCGGCGTATCGAGAACCTCGTCAATGCGGAAATCCGCCACAACGTCGCCGCTGACGTGAATCACATGGCCTACGACGAAGCGATCGCCTCCGGGGCGATGGCCTTGTTCGGCGAGAAGTACGGCGACGAAGTGCGCGTGCTGCGCATGGGCGATTTCTCGACCGAACTGTGCGGCGGCACGCACGTGGGCCGCACCGGCGACATCGGCTTGTTCAAGATCGTCGGCGAGAGCGGCGTCGCTGCCGGCGTGCGCCGCATCGAAGCGGTCACCGGTGCCGCGGCGATCGCCCATGTCGGCGAGGAGGAGGCGCGCCTGGAGCAGATCGGCGAGCTGCTCTCCGCGCACGGCACCGAGGTCGTCGACAAGCTGCGCCAGCTGTTCGATCGGCAGAAGAAGCTCGAGCGCGAACTCGAATCGTTCAAGGCGAAGGCGGCGAGTTCGGCGACGCAGGATCTGGCCGGCTCGGCGCGAAAGATCGGCGCCATCAGCATCGTCGCCGCGCGCCTCGACGGTCTCGATGCGAAGGCGCTGCGCGACGGCGTCGACACCCTGAAGCAGAAGCTGGTCGATTGCGTCGTGCTGCTCGCGTCCGGCGCCGACGGCAAGGCGGCCCTGGTCGGCGGCGTGCACGGCGCAGCCCAGGGCAAGGTGAAGGCGGGCGATATCGTCGCGCACGTCGCCGCGCTGATCGGCGGCAAGGGCGGCGGCCGGCCGGACATGGCGCAGGGCGGCGGCGTCGATTCCCCGGCGCTCGACGCCGCGCTGGCGGCTCTGCCCGATTGGCTGGCCGCGCGTCTGGCATGAAATCGATAAAATGTGGAACTTTCCAGCCGTCCGTTTCGTTGCACGTGCGGTAGGGCTTGGTTAGTATCGGCGCGGTCCAGATCACGTCGCACCCGCCGCACTCCGCGGCGGGACAAGAACGGCGGGTCAGATACCAAAAAGGGGGAGAGGGCAGCGAGGGAGGCTGTCACTGGTCCCCGGAACTTCATCGGCGTACTCGGGTGAGAGATTGGCAAACGCGGATGAGGCTCATCGGACCGACAAATCGTGTTAAGGAGAGCACCACATGCTTATTTTGACTCGCCGTGTCGGCGAGACGCTGATGATCGGCGACGAGGTGACCGTCACCGTGCTCGGCGTCAAGGGCAACCAGGTCTGCATCGGCATCAATGCGCCGAAGGATGTCGCGGTGCATCGCGAAGAAATCTACCAGCGCATCAAGCGCGAACTGTCGCCTGGCGAAGAACCGCCCGAGGGTTCCGGCAGCGGCGCAGCAAGTTGAGCTTTACCGGCGCGGCGTTGGCCGCTATTCTCCGCGCCCCTGATCGTCTCAGCCCGCTGTGGACTGATCCGGCGGAGTAAGACAAGACAAGACAAGACAAGACAAGGCAAGCGAAATACCCGGAGAGATGCCCGAGAGGCCGAAGGGGCTCCCCTGCTAAGGGAGTATAGGGTCAAAAGCTCTATCGAGGGTTCGAATCCCTCTCTCTCCGCCAGCTTTCTCAAACCCTTGTTCTACAAGGGTTTTCGAGAAATTCAAGGCGAGCGTTCGTGCCCCAGGGCGGGGCACGCATGTCGGAGACGGCGCACGGTCGGAACGCCGGTCGGCCGATGTGCGGTGCGGCGAGCGCTTGCGTTCCCGCTCGCCGCTGTCACGCGCCAGAAAAATGACGACGAAGGCGCGATTGCGCCCGTGCTGCTGGCCTGCGCCTACTGGCGATCGTAGACCATCGTCGTGATGGCCTCGGTGCCCTTCGCGGTCGTCAGTTTGCTCACCAGGGTCAGTGTCTTGCCGTCGGCAGAGACGGTCCTGCGGGTGGTGCCGACCTCCTTGCCCATGCGCTTCTGCGTCGACTCGATGGTGGTGGCGTCGACGCGTTTCGCGTTGAGGGCGTCGAAGTCGGACGAACCGGTGACGGGATAGTCCTTGCCGTCGTACTTGAACGTCGTCTTCACCTCGCTCTCCTTGCCGTCGGCGCTCACGCGTTTCCAGGAGAGCGCAATGCTGTCTGCGGATGCGGCGTAGGTGCGCGTCTCGCTTTTCGGCATGGCTACGTTGCCGGTGGACTTCGCCGTATCGAGTGTCCACGTTCCGACGACCGGGTCGGGTGTCTCCGCCGCGGTCGCGACGGTTGAGATGGCCAGAAGCGCGCCAAGAGCCAGAATGCCGAGCAGAGTTTTCATGGTGTCGTGTCCTCGTCCGTCATGC
>DASWPR010000184.1:0-2061 GCA_036398455.1 Dokdonella sp. | reverse complement strand
TGAGGTGATGGGTCAGCAATTCCTCGAACGCGAGGCGCTGCTGCGCCGGGTGACGACCGAGCGCAAGCTGCACGACATCGACATCCACGGCGGGACGATGCACGGTCAGCAGCGCATCGCGCAGCGAAGCCAGCTGCAGCGGCGCGCCGAGTTCGGCCGGGATCAGTTCGAGCGACGCCGCGTCCGGCAGGCGATCGAGCGCGCGCGCGATCACGCCGGCGAGGCGCTTCTGGCCGAGACCCTCGGTGGTCGGATAGATCGGTGTCAGGCGATCCTCGGTCGGCGCGGGCGTTTCGCCGAGCATGCGCCGGTATTCCGGATGCACGATCTCCGGACCGTAGGCGCCATGACGGACTTCGCCGTAGCACAGGAAACGCGCGCCCGGCACGAACTGCTCGGCCTGCGCGCGATTGAAATGGAAGAAGCGCAAGGTCAAGGTCGCCTGCGAATCGTCGCCGAGCGCGACGCGCAGCTGCGGCCGATAGCGGAAGCCGCGCTCGACCGCTTCGACGACGCCCTCGACCTGCGCGCTTTCGCCGACGCGCAGTTCGCGGATGGGCGTGATGCGGGTGCGATCTTCGTAGCGCAGTGGCAGGTGGAACCACAGGTCCTGCACGCGCGCCAGACCGAGACGCTGCAGCGTCTGCGCGAGCGCCGGCCCGACGCCGGCCAGCGCCGTCACCGGCGCGAGGCCGGGATCGGTTTCAGCGGGCGCGGGGATGGTCGCGGCGCGCGGCATCGTTCGCGCCCGGTCCGGCCACTTATTCGCCGAGCACGAGGATCGCGTCGACCTCGACGCGCGCACCGCGCGGCAGCGCCGAGACGCCGATCGTCGAGCGCGCGGGGAATGGTTCCCTGCAGTATTCCGCCATCACCGCATTGACGGCGGCGAAGTCGCCGAGATCGGTCAGGTAGATGCCGACGCGCACGATGTCGGCGAGCGAACCGCCCGCGGCGGCACACACGGCCGTGAGGTTTTCGAAGACCCGCCGCGTCTGCGCCGCGATGTCGCCGCCGACGAGTTCGCCGGTGGCCGGATCGAGCGGAATCTGGCCGGACAGGTACACCGTATTGCCCGCACGGACAGCCTGGGAATACGGGCCGATCGCCTTCGGAGCGTGTTCGGTGTGGATGATCTTGCGCGACATGGAAGTCCCAGCCTGGATGAACACGGCCGCGAGTGTCGAAGGTCAAATGTCAAAGGTCAACCGCAGTACGGGTTCGCGGCCCGGCGGTCGACCTTGCATCACACCGGATGCCGTCTCACGCCGGTGACCACGTTGAGGCGGCGCACGCGCCGCATCACGTCGGCCAGGTGCTTGCGTCCTTTTACTTCGATCGTGAACAGCATCGTCGCGGTGGAGAGGTCGCGTTCCTTGTATTCGACGTTCTCGATGTTCGAGCCTGCCTCGGCAATCGCCGCCGCCACCTGGGCGAGTACGCCGGGCTTGTTGCTGACTTCGATGCGCAGCTCGACCTTGTAGTCGCCCTGAACGTCGGCGTCCCAGGCGATCTCGATGCAGCGCTCGGGCGACTTGCGCAGTTCCGGCACGTTCGGGCATTCGACGCGATGCACGACGATGCCCTTGCCGGCCGACAGGTAGCCCATGATCTCGTCGCCGGGCACCGGGTGGCAGCAGTTGCCGAAACTCAGCACGCCGCGCTCGGCACCGGTGATCAGGATCTTCTCGCTGCTGTGCGGGCGCATCGCGTGCGGCGCATCGCCCTGCGTGTTGAGCAGCGCCTGCGCGACCGCATCGGCAACGCGGTTGCCGAGCGCGATATCGGCGAGGAGTTCTTCCAGGCGCTTGTACTTCTGTTCGGACAGGTAGCGGTCGAGCACGGCGTGCGGAATGCCTTCGAGCGACGCATCGAGCGCGTCGAATGCACGATCGAGCATGCGATGTCCGAAATCGACCGCGTCCTCGTGCTGCAGACGCTTCAGATGGTGGCGAATGGCCGTGCGCGCACGCCCCGAAACGACCCACTCCAGCCACTGCGGACTCGGCGCGGCCGATGGCGCGGTGACGATCTCGACGGTCTGGCCGCTGACCAGCCGCG
>DASWPR010000183.1:0-6784 GCA_036398455.1 Dokdonella sp. | reverse complement strand
CGCCGCGGCCGGCCTGCTGCGCGAGCGATGGAGCGGCCTTCGTATCGTCGAGCTGGAAGGGCCGCGGCGTTACAGCGCGAACGACATCGCCGCGGGATTCGCGGCCGCGCTGGGGCATCCGGTCAGCACGACGCCGGTGCCGCGCGACACCTGGGAGGCCCTGTTCCGCTCGCAGGGCATGCGCAACCCGCTGCCTCGCATGCGCATGATCGACGGCTTCAACGAAGGCTGGATCGATTTCGAAGGCGCGACTGCGCAACATCGACGCGGACCGACACCCCTGGACGAGGTGTTGAAGCAGCTCGTCACCGGTTGAAGATCGCAGCACGCTGGCGGGATCGTGCCCGCTCGCGCCAACCCTCTCCTCCGACGATGCCGGCGGAGAGGGAGTGGCTTCGGGAACATCGCCGCGCGCAACGCGGCGAGGCTGCGCGATCATCCTTTCGCGCGAATCTCCTCGCGGCCCCGGCGCTGACGCAGATCCTGGCCGGCCGCCAGGATCATGCCGGTAATCGCTTCGATCGCATTCGTGTTGCGGCCATCGCCACCGACCACCACCTCCGGAACGACGGCGAGCTTCGCCTCCGCGATCGCATGCGTGATCTGCGCCGAGATCTCCTGTGCGAGACGGATTTCCGGGCCGCCATAGGCATCGACCTGCAGCTGCGCGGCGCGCGCCGTCGCCTCGCCTTCGACCTCGATGCGGTTGGCGTTGGCGCCACCGATGGCGCGGATGCGTTCGGCGTCGGCCACCGCGACGTTGCGGATCTTCGCCGCCTCCGCTTCGCCCTGGCGCGTCTGCGTCTTCACGTCGGCCAGGCCGCGGTTTTCGGCGATCTCGATCGCGATGCGCGATTCGGTCAACCCCTTCTGCTGCGCGGCGATCGCCGTGGCTTCGCGCAAGCTGCGCTCCTTCACGGCGGCGGCTTCCTGCTCGACATAGGTTTCGATCTGTTCGCGCGCGACCTGGCGATCACGCAGCTGCGCCAGGATGTTTTCGATCTGGCCGTTGCCGGCCGGCGACTTCGGCGTGCCGATCAGCACCTCCTGCAGTTCGAGGTTGTACGCGGCGAATTTGTCTTTCATTTCCGCCAGCGCCTGGCCCTGGATGTCCGCGCGCTGCTGCAGCAGTTCGATCAGCGTCTTGGTCTGCGCGGTATTCTTGAAATACGCCGAGACCATCGGATCGAGCGTCTGCTCGACCAGTTTCTGCACGTCGCCGAAGCGCTGGATCACCTTGGCCGCCTTCTTGTAGTCGATGTGCACGACCACCGACAACGGCAGGGTCGGCTCGAACGCATCCTTGGTGATCAGCGAGATCTCCTTCAGATTGCGATCGAAGTCCGAGCCGGACTGGCCCGACTCCCATTTCAGGATGAAGTTCGTCGTCGGTACCTTGATGATCGAACCGGCGAGCCGGTTGAACGCGTACTTGCCCGGCAGCAGCGGGTTTTCCCACACGCCGCGCTCGCCGTCGCCGACCAGTTCGCCGTGCTGGTATTCGCTGCCGGAGCGATCCGCGCCGCGTGCGCCGGTGAAGGACACCACGACGCCGACCATGCCCATCGGCACGATCGTCTTCTCGACGAACTCGATGCTCGCGAACAAGCGGTTGACGTAGTAGGTACCGTCGACGACCACCTGATATTGACGACCGCGATAGCCGCCGGCGGCGAGGAAGCGATCGGCATCCTGGAAGCCGTTATGATACGTCGCGACGTTGCGGCGATCCTGGCCGACGGGCGGCGCGATCAGTTCGCCGGCAGGCAGGCCGGGGCCGTCGTGCACCGTGACGATGCCGACCACGTCGGTGTTCGTGCGCGGCTCTTTTGTGCCGGGATCGAGCACCACGCTGGCATGGCCGCGTTTCTCGCCGATCACCACGGGATGAAAGCCATCGCGCGATTCGATCTGTTCGCGCATCGCCGCGATCGTGTCCGTGTCCGCATTGGCGAGCGCGAGCGCATACGTGTTGGCGCGCGTCAGCACCACGAACTGCGCGGTGTTGATGGCGTACAGGCCTTCGCGCAGCACCTTGCGCTGCGGACCCTTCTGGCCGCCCTGGGCGAGGAAGGCGCGCACGTCTTCGAAGTCCTCCGCGTGCGCGTTGCCCGCCAGCGATTGACCCGGTTCGAGCGGGCGGCCGTCACGTGCGAACACGTAGCCAATCTCGCCCTGCGGCACGGTGACCAGGTTCGCCTTGTGCACGCGGTACTGGAACGGGAACAGCAGATGAAAGCCGCCGCGCAGGAGGTCGGGGCTGTAGCCGGCCTCACCCTGCAGGGCGACGAGACCGCGCACGACCGAGCCTTTCGCGGCCCAGAGTCTTTCCAGGATGCCGATACGATTGTTCGGCACGTAGACGACGCTCGAATACAGCAGCAGAACGCCCAGCAAGACGCCGACCGCGATCAGGATCGTGGCCGTATCCAACGGGAGCGCAGACATGGTGGTGTTTCCTTGTATGACGCGGGCAGCTGCCCGCAAGGGCGACCGCAGGCCGATCGCAAGCCCGGTGTGCCGCGACGGCGGCGACATCGAAAAGTGTCGAGGGATTCGAGGGAAGAAAGCGCGGCAGCGCGGCGCAGAAGGAACGACGTGGCGTCGCGTGCATGCCGCTGTGCGTGGTGAATCCCCTGGCAGAACGGATGAGCATCGAATGCTTTTCCTGCCGCGAAGTCTGCGCGCAACGGCGGCGGATTCAAGCGCCTGAAGTCATGCGCGCGCTGGCCTTCTGCGCGGTGCGATCGGCAAGTCGCTGATTTGCACGCGGGCAAGGCGCTACGTTGTAACGACACGCTGCGACAAAGCGCCACGCCATGAAGGCTTCTCTGCGGCATCGCCGATTCGATGCGTGCATGTCCGTTCACTCTCTCCACCACGAACGAAGCGCGTGTCGACGACGACGCTGAGCCCGCCCGCCGACGCGCCTGTAGATTCACCCGCGCCAGGCCGCGCAGGTGCGCTCGTCGTGCAGAGAATTCTCGGCTGCGAATGCGGGCGCAACGATCAGTCGTCGCGCCCGGCCGACGAGCTGGTCGCGCACGCCGGCGAGTCGCACGCCTTCGATGTCTTCTTCGCCAGCGGCGAGGTGGTGCTTCCCGATGGATACCGACGCATGCGCGAGGACGGCGCGCTCAGCCGGAATTGATGCGCGGCGGTGCGCAGCCGATGCGTACCATGAACCCGATTCAGCCGTCGCAGCACCCGGCTTCGACCAGGGCCGGCGCCGGCGTGTGTTTCTCCAGCCATGCGCTGAACACGGTCAGCGCCAGTCCGACCGCCGTCACTGCGGCCGCCGCCATGCCCAGCTGCGGGTAGTGCGCGCCCTGGGCAAGCAGCGTGGCGCCGAGCCATGCGCCGCCCGCGTTGCCAAGATTGAACGCGCTTTGATTCAACGTCGACGCCAGCAGGGGCGCATCGGCCGCGCTCTGCACCGAGCGCGTCTGCAGGCCGGGGCCGGCAGCGAAGCCGATCAGCCCGATCAGGAATACGCCGGCGACCGCACACGCGGGAATGGACAGGGTCGCTGCGAACAACAGGAAGAACACGGCCAGCGCAGCCAGCGAGACGATGATGGCCGGCATCAGGCGCCAGTCCGCCAGGCGGCCGCCGGACAGGAGCCCAAGCGTCGCACCGAAGCCGAACAGCATCAGCACCGCGCTGATCGTCCCTGCGCCCAGATGCGCTTCGTCGGTCAGGATCGGCACGATGTAGGTGAATACGGTGAACACGCCGCCGAAGCCGAACACCGTCATCGCGAGCGCCAGCAGCACCTGCGGATTGCGCAGCACACGCAGTTCCTGCGCGATCTTCGGCGGCTCGTGATCATGCAGGTTCGGCACCAGCCGCGCGATCGCGACGATTGCGCTGGCGCCGAGCAGGCTCACCGCCCAGAACGTGGCGCGCCAGCCGAGATGCTGGCCGAGCAGCGTGCCGAGAGGCACGCCGACGATGTTGGCGACGGTGAGGCCGGTGAACATCAGCGCAATTGCCTGCGCGCGCTGGTGCGGCGGCGCGAGGCCGGCGGCGACGACAGCGGCGGCGCCGAAGAACGAGCCGTGCGCGAGCGCTGCGATCACGCGCGCGCTCATCAGCAAGCCGTAGCTCGGCGCCAGCGCGCACAGCACGTTGCCGAGCACGAACACGCCCATCAGCACCAGCAGCACCGTCTTGCGCGGCAGGCGCGCGGTCGCGAGCGCGAGCAAAGGTCCGCCGATGACGACACCGAGCGCGTAGCCGGTCACCAGCAGGCCGGCCGACGGAATCGTCACGCCGAGATCGGTCGCGATCTGCGGCAGCAGCCCCATGATCACGAATTCGGTGGTGCCGATCGCGAATGCGGCGACGGCGAGGGCGAACAGGGCGATACGCATGCGGTTCCTTGCGGCCGCGACAACGCTCGAACGGCCAGACTGGCGCGTATTGTGCGCCGCACAAAACCGCCGCTGCAAGACAAGCCTTGCGTCTACAATGCCGCGGCCACGGCAGGGATTCGCGCTGCTGCCAGCTTGGGGGAGATATGTCGAAACCATCGGTCAGCCGCACGCCGTATACGCTCGGCGATGCGTTCAAGGCGCACGTCGATGTCGTGCGCACCACCGCCGACGACACCGCGCGCCTGCTCGAGAGCAGCGGCGAACTGCGCTTCGGCAAGGGACTGATCGCGACCATCCTTGCGCTGACGCTCGGCCTCCTGTGTCTGCTCGGCGTGCTCGCGTTCCACTTTCCGCAATACCTGACCACGCCGGAGCTGCGTCACCAGTATTCCGTCGACGTGCTGCGCCAGGCGATGTTCGTCGCGCTGCTGATCGCCGGCGGACTCGCCCTGGCCAACCTCGTCCTCGGCGTGCGCCGCAATCTCAACCTGCTCGCCTTTGCGCTGGTCATCGCCGCGGTCGCGCTCGGCGGATCGCGCGTGCCGGTCGGCGACTTTCCGGATCACACGCCGTACATCGGCCTGGACTGGTTCATTCTCGACCTGCTCGGATCGACCTTGATCTTCATCGCCATCGAGAAGCTGTTTCCTCTGTACAAGGGCCAGTCGGTGTTCCGCCGCGAATGGCAGACCGACCTCAAGCATTTCGCGGTCAATCACTTCCTGGTCGGGCTGATCCTGCTGACGGTGAACTTCGTCATCCATCACGCCTTCGGCTGGCTGGTCAACAGCGATTTCCAGCAGGCGGTGAAGGGCATCTGGTTCGTGCCGCAGCTGCTGCTGTGCATCCTCGTCGCCGATCTGGCGCAGTACTGGACGCACCGGGCATATCACGAGGTGCCGACCCTGTGGAAATTCCACGCGGTGCACCACAGCGCGAAGACGATGGACTGGCTCGCAGGTTCGCGCCAGCACGTGTTCGAAATCATCGCCACGCGCGTGCTGGTGCTGGCGCCGTTGTTCGTGCTCGGCTTCAGCGAAGGCGTGATCAACACCTACATCATCATCGTCGGCTTCCAGGCGGTGCTCAACCACGCCAACGTGCATGTGCCGTGGGGACCGTTGAAATACCTGATCGTGACGCCGGATTTCCACCACTGGCATCACGCCTCCGACGACGAGGCGATCGACCGCAACTATGCCGCGCACTACGCGTTCCTCGACTACGTGTTCGGCACCGCGGTGAACGTGCCGGCGCACAAGCCGCTGCCGGCCAAGTACGGCGTGGTCGGCGACTACATGCCGGACGGCTTCGTCAACCAGCAGATGTTTCCGTTCCGCGCGAAGCCGCGTGCCTGACGGCGGCGGGGACGCGCCACGCATCGCAACGCGGACGGCCCGCTACAGCAGCGCGGCATCTTCCTCGTCGGGCAGCAGGTCGACGCCGCAGGTCAAGTCTTCGATCCAGTCGATGAAGCGCGCCACGTCCGCGCCGCGCATCGGCAGGCCGTGCTGCGGCACGATCATGTCGATGTCGAGCCGGCGCGCGCGCCGTGCCCACCAGCGGCATGCCCGGTTCGACGCCATGTAGCGGCGATGGAAACCGGCCATGCGCGGGATGTGCGCATCGAAGTCGGCGACGGGCTCGTAGACGACGCCGGCGCCGATCATCGAGGCGCCAAGATCCCCGCTGAACAAGATGCGGCTGACCGGGTCGTAGAACTGGAAATTGCCGACGCTGTGCAGGAAATGCGCCGGCACCGCGCGGATTCGCGTGCGCCCGAGCGGAATGTCGGCGCCCTCGTCGGGGAGCAGCAGGTAGCGGTCGCTGCCGGCATTCTTCTGGTAGAACGGCACGCTGTGCGGGATGAAGCGTCCCCACAGGCGCGAACAGACCACGCGGGCGCTGGTGTAGAGCAGCCAGCTGTCGACCGAACCGATGATATCCGGGTCCTGGTGCGAGGCGAAGATGTACGTCAGCTCGCGCGGCTGCACGTAGGACGGCAATGCGAGGCTGAGCGGCGTGTAGAGGCGGGCGCCGCCCGGATCGATCAGCGCCGACTGGTCGCCGTCGATGACCAGGAACTGGTTCGCCTGCACGCCGTCGTCGCCGCGCACCAGGTCGTCGAATGCGATGCAGGCGTGGCCGTTGCGGCGGAATAATTCGGTTGCCATGTGCTTCCCTCGCCCGGACTGAACGGGCAAACCCGCATGTTCGCCATCCTGATCCGGCGCCCACTTGTTCCAGATCAACTGCGCGGCTGCGTTAGGCTAAAATGAGGGGTTGCTCAGCCTCTCCCGCCAGGAACCCCCCGCCATGTCCGCGCCCGCGCTCACGATCGACCGCGAGTACACGCTCGAACACAAGTACACGCGCGCCGAAGGCCGCATTTATCTGTCCGGCGT
>DASWPR010000182.1:0-1945 GCA_036398455.1 Dokdonella sp. | reverse complement strand
CAATCGATCTTCATCTTTTTCCCGGTGCCTGCTCATGGCCTACGCCTCGCTCGCCACTGGCGTGTTGCTCGCCGCCGGCTTCGGTTCGCGTTTCGACCCGGACGGCCTGCACAATAAACTGCTGGCGCGCATGCCCGACGGCACACCGGTCGCGCATGAGGCCGCGCATCGGCTGTTGCGGGTCGTCTCGCAGGTGGTGGCCGTGGTGCGGCCGGGTTCGGACGCGCTCGCGCGGCTGCTCAACGACGCCGGTTGCGACGTGGTGTTCGCGCTGGACGCCGAGCGCGGCATGGGCGCGAGTCTCGCAGCCGGCGTCGAAGCCAGCGAGGGCGCCGAAGGCTGGATCGTCGCGCTCGCGGACATGCCGCGCATCGCCATCTCGACGATCGAAGAAGTGGCGCGCGCGCTCGACGGCGGCGCTTCGCTGGTTGCGCCGTATTACCACGGGCAGCGCGGGCATCCGGTCGGCTTCGGCATCGAGCATCGCGACGCGCTGCTGGCGCTCGACGGCGATACCGGCGCAAGGTCCCTGTTGATGTCGCAACAGGTGACGGGGCTGGACGTGGACGATCCGGGCATTTTGCGCGATGTCGATACGCCTGAGGATCTGCGCAAGGTCTAGGCGTGACGCGCGGCCTTGCGTAGTTGCGACGCGACACGCTTGATCCGGACTGGCGTTCAGGCGCATACTGTATATCCATACAGTATTTTGTCCGCACGGGTTGGCGCATTACGTTGCGCATGGCCGCGGCGCGCCCGCATGAAACGCATTCCGATCGAACCGACTTTCGCCGCATGGCGCCGCGCGGCGCGGGAACTGCTGCGGCAAGAGGTCGAGCCGGAGCGGATCGAGTGGGTCGAATGGGATTCGGACGCTGCGAGCCCTTCGAACGATTCAAACCATTCCGGCATTCACAGCGCCGATGTTCCGGCCAGCCCCGCCGCCACTCCGGCGCTCGCCGCTCCCGTCATTCCCCGTGAACTGCTCGCCCGGCTGAAAACCGCGGCCTGCTTCCGCGCCGCAGACCGCTGGTCCCTGCTCTACCGCATTCTGTGGCGTTGGACTCGCGGCGAGCGCCACGTCCTCGATCTGGCGGATCGCGACGGCGCGCTGCTCGATCAGCGCGTCCGCTCGGTCAGGCAAGAAACCGACGACCTGCTGCTGCTCACCCTGTTCAGGCGGCGCGATCCGTCTATGGGGCTGCCGGAATTCGTCGGCTGGTACGAGCCGCATCATGATCTGCTGGAGCGCGCCGCCGCACGCTTCGCCGAGCGTATGGGCGATTCCACCTGGATGCTGGCGACGCCACACGGCGCGGCATTCTGGAACGGCATGTTGTTGCGAATCAGCCGGCCGGCAGCAGACATCGGCGAGCGCGCCGCGTATCCTTTTACCGGAGGCCAGCAGCAAAGTCCGCCCGCCAGCCAGGCGTTGCCGGCGGGCGTCATGGCCGGCGAAGCCACGACCAGCGAACCCACCGAGGCACTGTGGCTCGCGTATTACGCCAGCGTCTTCAACGGCGCGCCGGCGCCCGTGCCGTTGCGCTACTGGAGAACGCCGCCCGCGGGGCCGCCGCTGCCCGCGCACCTCGCGCGCGAGCGCAGCCGTCTCGGTGCGCAGAGCGGCACCGTCACCGTCCCGGAAATGCCGCCAATCGAATATTCGGCGGTCACGCCACCGTTGCGCGAGCCGACCGGCCCGTTGGCGACCTGCCGGCGCTGCGCGTTATGGCGCAACGCGAAGCAGGCCGTCGCGGGTGCCGGTGCGGCTCAGGCGGCGATCATGGTGGTCGGCGAACAGCCCGGCGAGGATGAAAACCAGAACGGCGCGCCCTTTACCGGCCCCGCCGGTCATCTGCTGGACACGGTGCTCGCACGCGCCGGACTCGAACGCGCGGCGCTGTATCTGACCTATGCCGTCAAGCACTACAAATGGGAAACGATC
>DASWPR010000181.1:0-6707 GCA_036398455.1 Dokdonella sp. | reverse complement strand
TGTCGATGGGCATGTCGGACGATTTCGAGCTGGCGATTGCCGAAGGCGCGACGATGGTACGCATCTGTACCGCACTGTTTGGCGCCCGCCGGCAGGGCACGGCGGCGCCGTAACCAAACGTCACATCCGCAAATGCCGTTCTGGCACTCCGTTTGCTTGTTGGACGTCCCGATGCCCACGCACGATAGCGCCGACCCGATGCCTGCCCGCCCTGCCATTTCGCGCCGCGAACGCCCTCGTCCGGGCGGTTGGGTCGCGCTGGCTCTGGTGGCGCTGTGCGGCGCGCTGGCGGTGGGCGCGAGCGAGCCGGACGATCCCGGCGGCTATATCGTCGGCTTCGTGCGCTACGTGCATTGGCCGGCGGAAGACGCCGCTTCGGCATGGACCATCTGCGTCGCCGGCGCCGGCGCGACCGCGCAGGATGCGCGCTATGCGAACGAGCGCGTGCGCGGCAAGCCGCTGGCGCTGCGCGTCGTCGACGACGCGAACGCGCTGGAGGGCTGCCACGTCCTCGATCTCACCCGCGCCGATCATGCGACGAGCACCGCCCTGCTCGCGCGCAGTCATGGACGGCCGGTGCTCAGCGTCGGCCGCGGCGCCGATTTCTGCACGGCCGGCGGTCTCATCTGCCTGCGCGAGCCGGGCGGCGAGCGCGCGTTCGAGGTCAACCTGAGCGCGATCAAGGAATCCGGCCTCGGCGTGAGCGCGCGGCTGCTGCGCCTCGGCGCGGCGCGCACGGCGCAGGACGACCCGTCATGAGCCGGCCGCTTGCGCCCGTGCGCACCCAGGCGGCGACGTCAGCCGCGCACATCAGCCGTGCGCTGCTGACGATCTCGATGGTCTCGATCCTGATGATGAGCATCGGCGCGTTCGGCGTCAGCTACCATTTCCTGCATCAGCAGACCCAGCGGCACCTGCACACCCTGATGGCCTTGACCGCCAGCGAAAGCGTCGCGCCGCTGCAGTTCCACGACGGCGCGACGGCGACCGAAGTGCTGCGCGCGATTCCGCGCCAGGAAGGCATCGAGCTGGCCGAAATGCGCGACGACGCGGGCCATCTGCTGGCCAAGGTCGAAAGGCCGGACGAAAGCTTCATTGCCTCGCTGGCACGCCGGTTCGACGCCACGCGCCTGACCCAGCAGATCGTCGTCGACGACCGCCATCTCGGCAGCGTGACGCTGAGCGGCGGCAACGAACCGCTGCTGAGTGCACTGCTCGGCCTGCTCGGCTGGTGCGTGATGGCGATGCTGGTGATCGCGCTCACCTCGCTGATCCTGGCGCGCCGGCGCACGCGCCGCATCACCCAGCCGATCCAGGAACTGCGCGTGGTCGTGCAGCGCCTGATCGAGCACCGCGATTTCACCCAGCGCGCGCCGCCTTCCGACCTCAGCGAGGTCGAGGATCTGCGGCGCGAATTCAACATCCTGCTCGACGAGATCGCCGTGCGCGATCATCAGCTGCGCAAGACCAACGCCGCGCTGCAGCGGGTCGCCTACGTCGATGCGCTGACCGGTCTGCCGAACCGCGCGATGTTCGAGCAGGCGCTGCTGAAGATCGCCGATGAAGCGGCCGCCACGCGCTCGCGTGCATGCCTGTTCTACCTCGACATCGACGGCTTCAAGTCGGTCAACGACACGCTCGGGCATGCCACGGGCGATGACCTGCTCGAAGCGATCGGCGCGCGGCTGCGCACGTGGCAGCCGCAGCGCGGTTTCGCGGCGCGCATCGGCGGCGACGAACTCGTGCTGCTGCTGGCACCGTTCGAGGAAGCCGACGACGCGCGCCATCTGGTGGCCGATCTGCAGGCGACGCTGGAACTGCCGATCAGCGTGAATGGGCGTTCCCTGCATCCCGGCATCAGCATCGGCTATGCGATCTATCCGGACATGGCGCAGGACGTCGATCGACTGATCGAGCTGGCCGACCAGTCCATGTACGCCGCCAAGAAGCAACGCTATCGTCGCGACGGCGTCACGCGTTGGAGCGCACCCCGCGCCGACGCCGCACGCTCGCGGCAATCGGAGAATCGCTGATGTCCTCGGGCGCATATCCCTCACGGGCACGCAGAGGCTGGTTCGTGCTGCTCGTCGTTCTGCTGGCGCTGCTGACCGCATGCGCCTCGGCGCCGCCGGCGCATGGACCACCCAGCATGGGCGAACGCCAGCGCGGCGGCCTGCGCGCACTCGGTTTCCAGGAGAGCGAGGGCGACTGGCACATGACCCTGCCCGAGCCGATCTGGTTCGGTTTCGCCAGCGCCGAGGTCAAGCCCGAGGCCGCTCGCGCAGCGACGCATACTGCCGAAGAATTGCTGCGCCTCGGCATCCGCACCATACGGCTCGAGGGCCACAGCGACAACGTCGGGCCGGCCTCGGTCAACCTCGATCTGTCGCAGCGGCGTGCCGATGCGGTCGGCGAGCTGTTCGTATCGGCCGGCTTCAGCGAAGCGGCCGTCGTTCGTCATGGTCACGGCGCAAGCCTGCCCATCGCCGACAACGACAGCCCGGCCGGGCGCGCGCGCAACCGTCGCGTCGAACTCATCGTTCCCGCCGACGCGCTCGCGCCGTGAGTCCATCGCGCGCGGCATCCGGCGGGTACTGAATCGGGATAGCGGCAGCGACGCGCGAGTCGGCTATTCTTCGCGTTCCATCGACGCGGCCATTCCCGATCGTGAACTCCGTACCTCCCGCAGGACCGTCCGGCCGCCTCGCTTTCATCGGCGGCGGCAACATGGCGCGCAGCTTGATCGGCGCACTCGTGCGCAGCGGCACCGCGGCGAGCGAGATCGTCGTGGCCGAACCGAACGCAGACCTGCGCAAAGCGCTGGCGCACGATTTCGGGGTGACGGTGCATGCGCAGGCGCATGCCGCGGCCGACGGCGCCGCTACGCTCGTGATCGCGGTGAAGCCGCAGGTACTGAAGGCGGTCTGCGCGGAGATCGCCGAGATCGTGGCGGCGCAGCGGCCGCTGCTGATCTCGATCGCCGCCGGCATCCGCATCGAGCAGATTCAAGCCTGGCTCGGCGGCGAACGCGCGATCGTGCGCGCGATGCCGAACACGCCGGCGCTGATCGGCGCGGGCGCGAGCGGGATGATCGCCAATGCGGCGACCAGTGCGGACCAGCGCGCGCAGGCGCAGGCCATTCTCGGCGCCGCCGGCAGCACGGCCTGGATCGCACGCGAAGACCTGATGGACACCGTCACCGCACTGTCCGGCTCGGGGCCGGCCTATTTCTTCCTGCTCGTCGAAGCCCTCGAGGACGCGGCCGTCGCCCAAGGTCTGCCGCGCGAGACCGCGCGCGCGCTGGCGACGCAGACCTGCCTCGGCGCCGGACGCATGCTGGTGGAGGACGGCGAAGCGCCGACCGTGCTGCGCGAACGCGTGACCTCGCCGGGCGGCACGACGGCCGCCGCGCTGGATGCCTTCGCCGCAGGCGGGCTGCGCGAACTGGTCAGCAGCGCCATCGCGGCCGCGACGCGACGCGGCCGCGAACTGTCCAACCCTTCGTAGGCGTCTGCGCCCGCGGCACGCACCTCGCCGCCTGCACGGCGCGCTCCTACACTATCCCGATCGAGATCGCGCAGTGGCGCGTTCTCACCAGGCAACGAGAAATCCCATGCACTATTTCGCCAGCGCCGGCCAGATCCTGATCAACGTCCTGTTCGGCGCCCTGATCGCACTGGTGGTATTGCGCGTACTGCTGCAATGCGTGCGCGCGAATTTCTACAATCCGGTCTGCCAGTTCCTCTACAAGATCACCAATCCGGTGCTGATGCCGCTGCGCAAGGTGATTCCGGCCTGGCGCAATCTCGATGTCGCCGGCGTGCTGCTGGCGTGGCTGCTGACCGCGATCGAGCTCGGACTGCTGTATATCGTCGTCGGCCAGCGTCTCGGCCTGATCGGACTCGGCGTGATGGCGCTCGCCGATCTGGTCGACTTCGTGCTGATGCTCTACTTCGGCCTGATCCTCGTGCGCGTGTTTCTCAGTTTCGTCAGCGTCGAGCGCGCCAATCCGATCGTGCCGCTGATCGTCCAGCTGACCGACCCGGTGCTGAAGCCGCTGCGCCGCTTCATCCCTTCCGTCGCCGCGCTGGATCTGTCGCCGATGGCGGCGATGCTGATCATCCTGCTCGCGCGCGTGCTGATCGTCGCGCCGATCCTCGACCTTGGACTGCACCTCGCACAGGCCAGCTGAGGCGATGGCCGCACGGACGGCGCGCGCCTAACGCGCTGCGCGCCAGCGGCGAGCACCGTCGCCGTCGCCGGCGAGCACGTCGCCCGGATTGCCGAGCCGGCATCGCTGCAGCGACAGGCAGCCGCAGCCGATGCAATCGTCCAGCTGATCGCGCAGCGAGATCAGTTGCTCGATGCGTGCATCGAGCGCACGCCGCCAGGCCGCGGACAGACGAGTCCAGTCCGCGCGCGTCGGCGTGCGTGCGTCGGGCAGACTGGCGAGCGCTTCGCGGATGTCTTCGAGCGGCATGCCGACGCGCTGCGCCACCCGGATCACCGCGATGCGGCGCAACACGTCGCGCGCGTAGCGGCGCTGGTTGCCGGCGTTGCGCCTGCTTGCGATCAAGCCGCGCGCTTCATAGAAATGCACGGTCGATACCGCGACGCCGCTGCGCTCGGCCACCTGTCCCACGCTGAGTTCGGCAGACCGCATCGCTTGACCTCAAGTCGACTTGAGGTTTTATCCTGCGCAGCCGCATCGCTGGAGTCAATGCATTGGATGCTGCGCCCGCTTCACCCGTCGTGATCGCCGCACCCGTTGACGCGACCGCGACGACGCCGCCCCGGCAAGAAGGGCCGGCCAGCATCGACATCCTCGCGCCGGGTGTGCGCGCATTGACGATCGGCATGGTCGCGCTGATGGCCCTCGGCGCGTTCGAGACGCTCGCCGTCGCCACGGCGATGCCCGCGGTAGCGCAGGCACTGGACGGCGTATCGCTCTACGCGCTGTCGTTCAGCAGCACGCTCGCCGCCAGCCTCGTCGGCATGGTGGTCGCGGGTCGCTGCTCTGACCAGGGCGGACCGGCACCCGCGTTGTGGGGCGGCGTCGCGCTGTTCGTCGCGGGCCTCCTGCTCAGCGGCCTTGCACCGGCGATGAGCTGGCTGATCGGCGGACGCATCCTGCAGGGGTTCGGCTCCGGCGCCATCTCGGTGGCGTCGTACGTGGTGGTCGCGCGGGCGTATGCCGCCGCACTGCAACCGCGCGTGTTCGCGGCGTTCTCGGCCGCCTGGGTGATTCCTTCGCTGTTCGGGCCGACCTTGAGTGCGTTGATCGTGCAACACATCGGCTGGCGCACGGTCTTTCTGCTCGTTCCGCTCGCGGCCATTGCGGCAGCGCTCGCGTTACGCCCGGGGCTGCGTGCGCTCGCGCCCGACACCACCGTCCGCGCCGACGAGCGCGCACCGATGCGACGGAACATCGGCTGGGCGATCGTGGCGGCGGCCGGCGCCTGCCTGCTCGATCCGGTCTCGCGTTCGCACACGCTGGCCGGCGCCGCGGGTGTAGCCGCCCTCCTCGCAGCGCTGCTGGCCGCCGCGCGGCGTTTGCTGCCGGCCGGTACGCTGCGCGCCCGGCGCGGACTGCCGAGCGTGATCGCGCTGCGCGGAATTTCCAGTGCGGCGTTCTTCGGCACCGAGGCATTCATTCCGCTGATGCTGTTGCGCGAATACGGGCTTTGCGCGCTCTGGGCCGGCGCCGCGCTCACGCTCGGCGCGCTCGGCTGGTCGGCCAGCTCGGGGTACCAGGGCCACGCGCGACATGCGTGGCCTCGTGTACGTCTGCTGCAGATCGGCATGGGCCTGCTGTCACTCGGCATCCTGCTGATCGGCGGCGTCGCGGCGGCACACGCCTGGTCGGCGGCGGCGCCGGCGAACAGCATCGTACTCGCCTGCACCTTCGCCGGCTGGTCGCTTGCAGGGCTCGGCATGGGTCTGGTTTCGCCCACCCTGTCGGTGCTCACGCTGACGTTGTCGCCGGTTTCCGAACAGGGCCGCAACAGTTCCGCCATGGCGCTTGCGCAGGCTCCCGCCACGGCCGTCGTGCTCGCCCTCGGCGGCGCATTGTTCGCGCGTCTGCTGCGGCAGGCACCGGCGTATGCCTATCTTGCGAGCTTCGGCATCACCGGCGCACTCGCCGCCGTGGGATTCGCTGTGTCGTCGAGGGTGCGCGCGACCTAGGCGCGCTCACGCGCCCAGCGCTGGATGATCTCGGCGATCGCATCGAGGCCGTCGAACAAGGCGGCCGGACCCGGCTGCAGGATGATCGGCGACTTGATCTCGTGCAGTTCGCCGTCGCGCACGGCCGGGATCGCGTCCCAGCCCGCACGTGCGGCGACGCGCTCGGGACGGAATTTCTTGCCGCACCAGGAGCCGAGGATCAGGTCGGGTGCGCGCCGGATCACCTCGGACGGATCGGCCAGGATGCGACCGCGCGCGAGCGAATGCGCAGCGCGCTCCGGAAACACGTCGTCGCCGCCGGCAATGCGGATCAGCTCGGCGACCCAGAGGATTCCACTGATCAGCGGGTCGTCCCACTCCTCGAAATAGACGCGCGGCCGGCGCGCCAGCGCGGAGGCTGCTTTTTCCACATCGGCCAGATGCGCCTCGGCGCGGCAGGCGTACGCCTCGGCGCGCTCCTGTGCGCCGACCAGCGCGCCGAGCCGGCGAATGTAGTCGACGATGCCGGCGACGCTGCGATG
>DASWPR010000180.1:0-13459 GCA_036398455.1 Dokdonella sp. | reverse complement strand
TCGTTGCCGGCACCGGCATCGACCACGTCGTCGCCGCTGTTGCCGAACACGTAGTCGCTGCCGGCGCCGCTCTTGATGGTGTCGTTGCCCGCGCCGCCATCGATCGAGTCGTCGCCGGCACCGGTCGTGATGGTGTCGTCGCCGTCGCCGCCGTCGACGATCAGGTTCACCTTCACGTCGGAAGCGACGTCGACCACATCGTTGCCGGCGCCGGTACGCAAGGTCAGCGCCTGGCCCTTGGCCATTTCGAGTTGATAGGACTCGCCGTTGACCTGCACGGCAAGCGAGCCGTCGGTGTTGTTCTTGACGGAAATCTTGTCGTTGCCGCTGCCGGTGGTCAGCACCAGCTGATCGGAGCTGACGTACTTCTGGCCGCTGCCGTCGTCGACGAGGGTGCGTTCGCGCGCGATCGACACCTGCGGACTCTTGTGCAGCGGATCGACGGCGATGTCCTTGCCGTCGGCCGTCTTGGCGGTGGTGCGGCCGCCGGTATTCGTCGCGCTGCCGTCGATGCGCGTGCTGGTGTCGGCCGGGGTCGCCGAACCGCGCACGCCCGCCGCGCCGCCCAGATCGCTTGCCTTCGCGTACTGCGTGGCATCGGGTTGGAAATCGCGAAAGCCCGCGGCCGCGGAAGCGTTGCTGTCGGACGAGCGGATAGCGGCAATCGGTGACATGGCAGACCTCGAGGAAGGGGGACGGAAACGCCGTAAGATCGACTAGGGCGCAACCATACGCTCGCGTACTGCGAACCGTCTGCCTGGGACATACCCCAGTTAGGGTTTTCCCGAGGGTGCCCCGGCCGCTTCATCCGCCGGGCGAGGGTGACGCGCGCCGACGACGTGCTTAGGATGCGCTGCGGCATCCGGCCGCCTCGCGACCTGCCGCATGCTCAACCGCCTCTGGTTCGGCTTTTTCCTGATCGCCACCGTCGCCGCGCTCGCGCAGTGGCTGGTCGGCGGCAACGACGGCGTGTTCGCCGCGATGGTCGGCAGCCTGTTCGACATGGCGAAGCTGTCGGTCGAAGTGATGATCCTGCTGTTCGGCACGCTGACCCTGTGGCTCGGCTTCCTGCGCATCGCCGAGCAGGCCGGCGTGATCGACGTGCTCGCGCGCTGGCTCGGGCCGCTGTTCGCACGCCTGATGCCGGAGGTGCCGCGCGGGCACCCGGCGATCGGCCTGATCACGCTCAACTTCGCCGCGAATGCGCTCGGCCTGGACAACGCCGCCACGCCGATCGGCCTGCGCGCGATGCGCGAGCTGCAATCGCTCAATCCCAGCGCGGACACGGCGAGCAACGCGCAGATCCTGTTCCTGGTGATGAACGCGTCGTCGCTGACCCTGCTGCCGGTATCGATCTTCATGTATCGCGCGCAACAGGGCGCGCACGATCCGACCCTGCTGTTCCTGCCGATCCTGCTCGCGACCAGCGCGTCGACCCTGACCGGCCTGCTCGCCGTCGCGTTCATGCAGAAGCTGAAGCTGCGCGACCCGGTCGTGCTGATCTGGCTTGCGGCGATCGGCCTGCTGCTGTCCGGCTTCATCGCACTGCTGGCTACGCTCTCGGCCAGTGCGCTTTCTTCGCTGTCGTCGCTGCTCGGCAACCTGACGCTGTTCGCGATCGTCATCGCGTTCCTGCTGGCCGGCGCATGGCGCAAGGTGCCGGTCTACGAAAGCTTCGTCGAGGGCGCCCGCCAGGGTTTCGACGTGGCGAAGAATCTGCTGCCGTATCTGGTCGCGATGCTGTGCGCCGTCGGCGTGCTGCGCGCGTCCGGAGCGCTCGACTTCGCGCTCGATGGCGTGCGCTGGCTGGTCCAGGCCGGCGGCTGGGATACGCGCTTCGTCGATGCGTTGCCGACCGCGCTGGTGAAGCCGTTCTCCGGCAGCGCCGCGCGCGCGATGCTGATCGAGACGATGAAGACGCACGGCGTCGACAGCTTCGCGGCGCTCACCGCGGCGACCGTGCAGGGCAGCACCGAGACGACGTTCTATGTGCTCGCGGTATATTTCGGCGCGGTCGGCATCCAGCGTGCGCGCCACGCCGTCGGCTGCGCGCTGCTGGCCGATCTCGCCGGCGTGATCGCATCGATCGTGGTGTGCTACTGGTTCTTCGGCTGACGCGGTTTTCCTACGCCGCGTGCGGACGATCGCCGGTGTCCGCACGCCGCTGCACGGCCTAGCCTGAACGCATCTTTCCGGCTGGACCGATGCGATGCTTCCCGCGGCAGGATTGCTGGCCTTCGCCCTGTTCGCGGCTTCGCCGTGTCCGCCATGGACCCCGGCGCAGGCCGCACGCGAACTCGCGACGCTCGATCATCAGCTGACCGAATGGGACGCCGCCTATCATCGCGACGGCGTCTCGCCGATCGACGACACGCTGTACGACCAGACCCTGGCGCGCAATGAGCAATGGCGTGCGTGCTTTCCGGCGCAGGCGCCGCCACCGCGCGATCCCCTGCAGGCCGCGCGCGCAACGGTGCGTCATCCGTGGCCGCAGACCGGCCTGGCGAAGCTGCCCGACGCGGCCGCGGTCGAGGCCTGGATGCGCACGCACGACGCGGCGGACCTGTGGGTGCAGCCGAAGATCGACGGCGTCGCCATCACGCTGCTGTACGTCGACCGCCGGCTGCAACTCGCGATCAGCCGCGGCGATGGCGAGCGCGGCGAGGACTGGACCCGGAAGGCGCGCGCGATCCCGGCGATTCCCGCGCAACTGCCGGCCTCCGCGCCCGCGCGTGTCGTGCTGCAGGGCGAGCTGTACTGGCGGCTCGCCGATCACGTACAGGCCGAACGCGGCAGCGTCGGCGCCCGCTCGAAGGTGGCCGGCGCACTCGCCCGCGACGCGCTCGATGCAACCAGCGCGCAGCAGATCGGCCTGTTCGTATGGGAATGGCCGGACGGCCCCGCGACGATGCGCGAACGCCTGAATGGCCTGCGCGCCCTCGGCTTCGCCGACCCCGCGGCCTACTCGGTGCGCGTCGAGGAGATCGGCGATGTGCGCGACTGGCGCGACGACTGGCTGCACGCGCCGCTGCCGTTCGCGGCCGATGGCATCGTCGTGCGCCAGGGAACGCGACCCGACGGAACCCATTGGCAGGCCAAGCCGCCGGCCTGGGCCGTGGCGTGGAAATATCCGCCGTCGCAGACCCTCGCCGAAGTGACCGCGGTGGACTTTCCGATCGGCCGCAGCGGACGCATCACGCCGGTGCTGCAACTGGCGCCGGTGCGCCTGGACGATCGCCAGATCCGCCGCGTCAGCCTCGGCTCGTATGCCCGCTGGCAGGCACTCGACGTGCGCCGCGGCGATCAGATTGCGATCACGCTGGCGGGCCTGGTGATCCCGCGTTTCGACCGTGTCGTGTGGCGCACGCAGCAGCGGGCGGACGTCGCATTGCCGGCGCGCAATCATGATCCGTCCACGTGCTGGCGTCCGTCGGCCGGATGCGAGCGGCAGTTCCTGGCGCGCCTGCAATGGCTGGGCGGCCCGCGCGGCCTAGCGCTGCAAGGCGTTGGAACAGCGGCGTGGCAGGGCCTGATCGATGCTGGCCTCGTCGACGGCCTGCTCGACTGGATGGATCTGGACACCGCGCAGCTGATGCGCGCGTCAGGCGTCAGCGCCGCGCGCGCGCATGCATGGCAGGAGACGTTCGCGCAAGCGCGCAAGCGGCCGCATGCCGACTGGTTGCGCGCGCTCGGTGCGCCGGCCTCGGCGCAGGCCTTGGCGGCGTTCATGCGGCAGGCCGAGGTGGCGGCGTTGACCGGGCGCCTGCGCCGGGCGGGCGTCGCAGGCTTCGGAGCGCGCGACTAGAACGACGAACCCGGCTGGGCGAGGAAGTCGATTTCCTCGGGTGTCGACGCACGCCCGAGTACCGCATTGCGGTGCGGAAAGCGGCCGAAGCGCGCGATGATGTCGCGGTGGCGCACAGCGTAGTCGAGACAGTGGGCGAAGCGCGCGCGCAGCGCTGCCGGGACCGCATCGCGCAGCTGAGTGAAGAGCGCGACGGCGTGCTGCTGGTCGGCGATCGATTCGGCGTGCTGCAGCGGCATGTAGAAGAACTGCCGCTCCACCGGACGCAGCTCCTGCTCGAGACCCAGGCACAGACCTTCATCGACCCAGCCGCGCGCCAGGTCGTCGTGGACGAACGCGCGCGCATCGCCGCGGAACAGATTGCGCGAGAACTGGTCGACCAGGATGATCCGCGCGAGCCGGCCGCGTGGGGTTGCGAGCCAGTCGTCGAGTCCGCAGCCGATCGCTTCGTCGCGCAGCGCCGCGAAACGATCACCGATTTCCGCATCGACCGCGTCGCTAGGCGTGAACCAGAGCGGACCCTTCTCGGCGAACACGCTCGCATCGTCGTCCGCGTGGCCGAACCAGTAGCCGAGTACGCAGTTCGCGCGTGGATCGATCGCGGCGACCGACGCGTCGCCTGTCGCGTCGGTCATCGCGTCGCCGGGCGGCCGCCGAGGATGCGTGCCGGCAGCAGGATCAGTGCGCGCAGCAGTTCGAACACGCCCTCCACGGCGATGCCGACCAGGCGGAACGGCAGCAGGATCAGCCAGGCGATCGGATACAGCATCAGCGCGAGCAGCGCCAGCGGCCAGCAGAACACCAGCAACAGCAACCAGAGGACGAAGGTCAGCATCGAGGTTCTCGTTCGTGCGCCGTGTCGGGCGCGGATTGACGATGCGACAGATGAGGGCGCCGGGGGAGTGCCGAAAGGGATGGCGTGGAAAAATCCCCCTCTGCGATTCAGGATTCCGGCAGGTTCCGTCCGACCAGCAGCGCGCGCACCTCGCGCAGCTTCGCCTTGATCGCCGCCTCGTTCTGCGGCCCGCTGCGCAACAGCAGCTTCTGGCCGGACGAACGCGCTTCCAGCGCCGGATCGGCAAATTCGTAGAGCACGTTCGGCTGCACGACCACGAGCGGCTGCGACGCGTCCGGCGTCGCCAGCAGGTGATCGATGACGGCGATCAGGCGGTCGTTGAAATAGCCGTCTGGATAGCCGAGTTCGCGATAGGCCTGCTGGAACAGCGGATACGTCGCCACATACCAGGCGACCAGCTTCTTCGCGTCGATCGCGCGCGCGATCTGCGCGTAGGCCTCGTAGCGCGCCGCGTTGTCGCCGGCGATGACGCGCTGGGCGCCGTCCGCGCGCGTCGCGAACACGCCTTGCGCCGAGCGCAGCGGCGATACGTTCTCGCCGAGCCTGGGCCGCGTCAGACCGTCCACGGTCGCCACGATGCGCTGCACCAGGTGCTGCGGATCGACCAGCATGCCGAGCGCTTCGCCGCCGCCGGCCAGTGCTGCGATGGCGTCGAATACCGGCCGATCGCTTTCTTCGATGGCGGGCAGGGGTGTCGCCGGCTCGTTGCCCGGATCGACCTGCGCCTGCTCGATCGGATGCTCGATCGGCGCCGCCGCCGTGGGCGCGGACGCGGCGGTCGTCGACGGCGCCATGCCCGTGCCGGGCAACGCGCTGACCGCTTCGCCGCCGTTGCGTGCGAAATAGATGCCGGCGCCGACGGCCACGACGATCGCGATGCCGCCGGCCAGCCAGGTGCCGACCGGCGTTTGCTTCTGCTTCATGGCGGACGTCCTCCGACCCAAGGTCGCTGGTTGGACCGGAGGCATCGAGTTTCGTTCACCCCCGGCCCGCACAGCGCTTTCTCGCGGCTTTCTCGCGTGGACTGTTTTTTCGCGGCCGCCTCAGCGTTTCGAGCCCGCCTGCCTGGCTCTCCACGCCGCCAGCACCGCGGCCTCGCGCTCCGCGCTGAGCCCGGCGTGCAGGCTGGCCTGACGCTCGGCCGGCTGCTGTTTGAACCAGGCCAGCGTATCGGCCGCGGTGTGTGCGAGCGGCCGACAGGTCAAGCCCGCGCCGATCGCCTTGCACAGGTCGAGCCGCGCGAAGCCCGCGCTGTCGCCCTGGCCGGGTACCCAGACCGGCATGTCGCTCCACGCCGACACCTTCTGCGCCTCGAGAAAATCCGCCGGCACCCACAGCGGCTTCGCATGCGCGTGGACCGCCGCGCCGATGCCGCGCAGCAGCCCGGCCATGGTCAATTCCCGCGCCGGGCCGGTCGCGTGGAAGACGCCGAGTGTGCGTTGTTCGGCCATGCGCACTGTCCACTCGGCGAGGTCGCGCGCATCGATGAACTGCACCGGATCGCTGCCATCGCCCGGCGCGAGCACGTCGCCGCCGCGGGCGAGGCGCACCGGCCAGTAGGTGAAGCGATCGGTCTCGTCGCCGGGACCGGCGATCAGGCCAGGACGGATGATCGTGGTGATGCCGGGGAACTGCGTCTGCGCCTCCTTCTCGGACAGCGCCTTCAGCGGCCCGTACAGGCCCATGTCGGCTTTCACCGTCGCCGGTGTTTCCTGCATCGCATCCTTGCCGGCGTAGTGCGCCACGGCGGCGGACTCGTCGGCGCCAGGCTTGCTGGTGTCGGCGTAGACCGAAATGGTCGAGATGAAGACGTACTGCTTCACCTTCCCGTGCAGCGCCTTGCCGGCATCGCGCACCCAGAACGGCAGCGTGGTCGGATTGTCGATGCAGACATCCCATTCGCGGCCTTCGAGTGCCCCGAGATCGCCGGTATTGCGATCACCGAGCAGCTCCTCGACCGTGCCCGGCCACGCCTGCGGGCTTTTTCCACGATTGAACAAGGTGACTTTGTGGCCGCGCTGCAGCGCGTAGCGCACCTGGTGCGGCCCGATGAAACCGGTGCCGCCGAGGATCAGGATGCGCAGCGGCCGGGGATGCGCACCGGCTTCGGCGCGGACCCCGGTGCCGGGCAGCGCCAGGCCGGCCGTGGACAACAGCGCGCGTTCGAGCAGATCGCGACGGGTCGGCATGGCGGGTTCCTGGGTGCGGGTGCGCGCAGTCTAGACGAGGTGCCGCAGCGAACCGCAGTCCGGCACGAATCCGCCAGCGCGCGTTAAGCCAGGGCTGCCTAGCATCCAGATCCCGCCTGTGGAGCGACGCCGATGGCTCGACCGATCTGGACCGGAACCCTGTCGTTCGGCCTGCTGCACGTGCCGATCCAGCTGATGCCCGGCGAGCGCCGCACCGATCTCAGCTTCCGCATGCTCGACAGCCGCAACAACAAGCCGGTGCGCTACGAGCGCGTCAACAGCGACACCGGTGCGGAAGTGCCTTGGAAGGACATCGTCAAGGCGTTCGAGTACGACAAGGGCAGCTACGTCGTGCTCGACGAGGAAGACATCCGCGCGGCGGCGCCGGAGAGTCACGAGGCGGTAGAGATCGAAGCCTTCGTCGATGCCGATGCGATCAATCCGGCCTATTACGAGAAACCCTACGTGCTGGTGCCGGGCAAGAAGGCCGAGAAGGGCTATGTGCTGCTGCGCGAGACCCTGGCCGAAGCCGGCAAGATCGGCATCGCGCGCGTGGTCATCCGCACGCGCGAATATCTTTCCGCCGTGATCCCGCAAAAGCACGCGCTGATCCTGATGCTGCTGCGTTATCCGCAGGAACTGATCGACGTCGACGACTACAACATCCCGAGCAAGAGCGCCGCCGAGTACCGCGTCACGCGCAAGGAACTGGAGATGGCGCGCGCGCTGATCGACTCGATGGCCGGGGAATGGACGCCGGGCGACTATCGCGACGAATTTCGCGCACGCCTGCACAAGGTCATCGAGAAGCGCCTGAAGCAGAAGGGCGTCGTCGCCGCGCCGGACGACGACGAGACGAAAACGCGCGAGGATGCGGCCACCAACGTGGTCGACTTCATGGCGTTGCTGAAGCAGAGCATCGACACGCGACGGCGCACGCCGGCCAAGCGCGCGGCACCGGCGAAGAAGGCGGTGAAGAAGACGCCGGCGAAGCGCGCCGCGAAGAAACCGGCCGCGAAATCGCCTGCGCCGAAACGGCGCAAGTCCGCCTGATCCGCCGCGATGAGCCTGCGCGAATACGGCCGCAAGCGCCGCTTCGACGAGACGCCGGAGCCCGCGGCGGACCGGCGCAGCAAGGCATCGCGCAGCGCCAGGCGGCCGATCTTCGTCGTGCAGCTGCATCACGCACGTGCGCGCCACTACGACTTCCGTCTGGAAGTCGACGGTGCCCTGAAGAGCTGGGCGGTGCCGAAGGGACCGTCGCTGCGACCGGGCGACAAGCGCCTGGCCGTCGAAGTCGAAGATCATCCGCTGGCCTACGCCACCTTCGCCGGCGATATTCCGCAAGGCCACTACGGTGCCGGCCACGTCGACATCTTCGACCATGGCTGGTGGACGCCCGAGGACGACCCGCTGCGCGCGCTCGCCAAGGGTCATCTCGATTTCGAGCTTCACGGCGACAAGCTGCGCGGACGCTGGACCCTGCTGCGCACGCGCCTGCAGGGCAGCAAGCAGCAATGGCTGCTGATCAAGCGCAGCGATGCCGAGGCACGCGATCTGGAGGCGGATGATCTGCTCGGCGCGACGAAGCATCGCCCGGCATCGAAAGCGGTAGCCAAGGCGCCAGCGAAGCAGGCGCTCGCGAAAAAGACCGCGAAACCGCGCGCCGCTTCCGCGACCTGGCGCAAACGCGCACTCGCGCTCGCCGGCGCGCGCGACCAGCCGCTGCACGCCGGCTTCAAGCCGCAGTTGTGCATGCTCGAAGCGGCGCCTCCGCGCGGCGAGGACTGGCTGCACGAGACGAAATGGGATGGCTATCGCCTGCTCGTCGATCTCGACGACGGCAAGGCTGTGCTGCGTTCGCGCAACGATCTCGACTGGACGGCGAAGTTCGCCGAAATCGCCGCGGCCATCGAAGCATTGCCGGTGGCCAGCGCGCGCTTGGACGGCGAGCTGATTGCCGTCGACACGCGCGGTCGCAGCGATTTCTCGGCGCTGCAGCGCGCGCTCGAAGCGGGCACGCACGCGGCGCTGCGCTATGTGCTGTTCGATCTGCCGGCGCTGGAGCGGGTCGATCTCACGCGGGCCGCGCTCACCGATCGCAAGGCCTTGCTGCAGGCGTTGTTGAAGACATCGAAGAAAAACGTGCTGAGCTTCAGCACGCACATCATCGGCCACGGCGAGCGCGTATTCGACGCCGCACGCCGGCAAGGCCTCGAAGGCATCGTCAGCAAGCGCATCGATGCGACCTATATCGAGGGCCGCGCGCGCAGCTGGGTCAAGGTCAAGCATGCGAACACCGACGAGTTCGTCATCGTCGGCCATACCGCACCGAAAGGGTCGCGCAAAGGCTTCGGTTCGCTGCTGCTGGCCCGCGTCGAGCGCGGCGTGCTGCGCTATGTCGGCCGTGTCGGCAGCGGTTTCGACGATGCGCTGCTGCGCAAGCTCACGCGCCAGCTCGCCGCTCTCGCTCGGACCGATGCGGTGCTGAGCTTGCCCGCGCATGTGCCGTTTCGGCCGGCCGCGGTGCATTGGGTCGTGCCGCGTCTCGTCGCCGAAGTGGAATTTCGCGGCTGGGCGAAAGAAGGGCTGCTGCGCCAGGCCAGCTTCCTGCGCCTGCGCGACGACAAGACGACGGAGGATCTGGGCATGTCCGAACGCAAGACGACCCCGCTGAATCCCGCCCGGGCGGCGACGAAGAAGACGACGGGCAGCGGCGTGACGATCACGCATCCGGAGCGCATCGTGTTCCCGGATACCGCGATCACGAAGCAGGACGTGGCCGACTACTACCGCGGCGTGGCCGACTGGCTGCTGGCCGAACTGATCGATCGTCCGCTGTCCGTCGTGCGTTGTCCCGACGGTGCCGGCGGCACCTGCTTCTTCCAGAAGCATCATGCCGCATCGCTCGGCAGCAACGTCGCCGCGATCGCGTTGAAGGAAAAGGGCGGCGGCAGCGACGAATACCTGTACGTGAAGGATCTGCGCGGCGTGCTCGAACTGGTGCAGATGAACGTGCTGGAGTTCCACCCCTGGGGCGCGCGCATCGACGCGCCGGACCAGCCTGATCGCCTGGTGTTCGATCTCGATCCCGGCCCCGGCGTCGACTGGAAAGGCCTGGTCGCCGCAGCGCGCGATGTGCGCGCACGGCTCGCCGAGGCCGGCCTGCAGAGTTTCCTGCGCCTGTCCGGCGGCAAGGGCGCGCATGTGGTCGTGCCGATCCGCCGCGGCGTCGATTGGACCGACGCGAAAGCGTTCTGCGAAGCCTTCGCACATGCGATGGCGACGCAGCGGCCGCTGCTCTATCTCGCCACCGCGAGCAAGGCCAGGCGCGATGGCCGCATCTTCATCGACTGGCTGCGCAACGCACGCGGCGCGACCAGCGTCGCCAGCTGGTCGCTGCGCGCACGCGCCGGCGCACCCGTTGCGATGCCGCTGCGCTGGGAGGAACTCGGTCGCAGCAAGAGTGCCGCCGATTTCGACCTCGCCGGCGCGTTGCGCCGTGCAAAGAGCTTGCGCAAGGATCCGTGGGAAGGCTTTGCCGCGCTGGAACAGGCGCTGCCGAAGTTCGACTGAGCGCACCTCGGCAGCTCGTTACGGATTGGTAACTTCGCATCGTTTACGGTGCCGAAAAATCAAGGAGCCGGTTCGATGCGAATCCGTCCGATGCGAATGCAGAAATATCTTTCTTTACTTGTCCGCGTAACGGCCGCCGCCGCGGTGCTTGTCGCCACGCCGGCATTCGCCATGAAGCCGAGGCCGACCGATCCGATCGACGTGCAGCTGATCGCCGAACACACCGAACTGGTCCCCGGCCAGTCGCAGCAATTGGCCTTGCTGCTGCGCCATCAGCCGCACTGGCACACCTACTGGATCAATCCGGGCGATTCCGGCCTGCCGACGACGGTCGAATGGATTCTGCCGCCGGGCTACACCGCGGACGAGATCGACTGGCCGACGCCGCGGCGCTTCGCGGTCGGCGGCTTGTACAACTTCGGCTACGACGGCGAGACCTTGCTGCCGGTGTCGATCACGCTGCCGGCCGATGCGGCGGTCGGGTCGACCGCGCACATCGCCCTGGTCACGAAATGGCTGGTCTGTCGCGAGGAATGCATTCCGGGCAAGGCCTCGCTGGCGATCGACCTGCCGGTCGTGCGCGTGGCGGCCAAACCCGATCCGCGCTGGACCGCGCAGTTCTCCGAGGCACGCCTGGAACAACCGCAGGCGACCGCGTGGAAGCGCACGGTGCGCGATAGCGGCGACCACTTCACGGTCACGCTGACGGGGCCGGGCCTGCCGCCGGCGTCGGCGCAGCTCGATGCGCTGCCGGCGCAGCGCAGGCTGTTCGACAACAAGCCGCCGACGATCCGCCGCGACGGCGACGCCCTCGTGATCGAAGCGGGCAAGAGCGAGTATTTCACCAGCGCGCCGTCCGAGCTCGATCTGCGGGTGACCACCACCAGCGCCAACGGCGCGCGCGGCTGGCGCGTGCGCATTCCGTTCGCCGCCGATGCAACTGCGCCGGCGCGCTGAGGTCACAAGCCGTTCCATCCCTGTCAGGAGCTGCACCATGAGAGCGATTCCCCTGTTCGTCGCCGCCGCATTGACGTTCGCGGCATTGCCCGCCCTCGCCAAGCCGGTCGTCGGCCAGCCCGCGCCCGATTTCAGCGTCGCCGACAGCAGCGGCCGCACGCAGACGTTGTCCGCCTACAAGGGCAAGACCGTCGTGCTGGAATGGAACAATCCGGAATGCCCATTCGTGCGCAAGCACTACGGCAGCGGCAACATGCAGAAGCTGCAGGCCGCGGCATCCGCGCAAGGCGTGATCTGGCTGACGGTCAATTCGGGCGCCTCCGGCAAGCAGGGCTACCTCGACGCGAAGGCCGCGACGGCGTACGTCGCCAAGGTCGGCGGCAAGGAGAGCGCCTATCTGCTCGACGCCGACGGCACGGTCGGCCATCTGTACGATGCGAAGACGACGCCGCAGATGGCGGTGGTCGATATGCAAGGCGTGCTGCGCTACCTCGGCGGCATCGATTCGATCGCGAGCACGGACGCCGACGACATCGGCAAAGCCACGCCGTACGTCTCGCAGGCGCTGGCCGAACTTGCTGCCGGCAAGACGGTCAGCGTGCCGACCTCGGAGCCTTACGGCTGCTCGGTGAAATACGGCTCGTAGGCCGCGCGCGTAGCGTCCATTCGTCGGCGCAACGCTTCCCGCGGATCCAGGATCAGGACGATTTCGCCGGCGGCGGTACTTCGCCGACCGGCAGCGCTTCCGGCACGATGGCCGCATCCGGCAAGGCCGCGTTGATGTGGGCCGGCGTGCCGATCGTCACGCGCCAGGCGACGATCCAGCCGATTACGAGCAAGGCCGTCGACAGCAGAAATGGCGCGCCGGGCGCATGCAGCGGCGCGTGATCGCTGATGAACAAGGCGAACACCTGGGTGAACAGCGCCGGTCCGAAGATGCCGGCAAGACTCGCCAGGCTGGTCACCGCGCCTTGCAGGCGGCCCTGCTCGCGCGGGTCGACCTGATGCGTGATCAGGGCCTGCGTCGCGGGGCCGGCAAGGCCCCACAGCGCGAGCAGGGGAATGCCGAGCAGGAATACCGCGCCGCTGCCGGCGAGGCCCATCACGGCGAAGCCGGCGAACCCGAACACCAGTCCGATCAGCAAGGTGCTGCGCTCGCCGATCTTCGGCACCAGCTTGCGTACCAGCCACGCCTGCGTGAAGGCGTTGCACACGCCGACCAGGGCCAGCGTGTAGCCGACCGCCTGCGGACCCCAGCCGTAGCGATAGTCCGCGTACAGCACGAACACGCTCTGCAGCACGTAGTGCGCGAGGTTGGTGAGGAACACGACCGCGGCAAGGCCGAACACCGAATGGTAGCGGCGCAGCAGCACCAGCGAGCCGAGCGGATTGGCATGGCTCCAGTCGAAGCGCGCGCTGCGCCGCTCCGGCGGCAGCGATTCGGGCAGGATGAAATAGCCGTAGCAGAAATTCGTCAGCGCGAGCAGCGCGGCGGCGTAGAACGGCAGGCGCACGTTGAAACTGCCGAGGAGGCCGCCGAGCGCGGGGCCGATGATGAAACCGACGCCGAACGCGGCGCCGAGCATGCCGAAGGCGGCCGCGCGCTTTTCCGGCGGCGTCACGTCGGCGATGTAGGCGTTTGCGGTGGTGAAGCTGGCGGCGGTCGCACCGGAGATGCAGCGGCCGATCAGCAGCAGGGGAATCGTGTTGACCGCCGCCATGAACAGGAAGTCGATGCCGATGCCGAGATTCGACAGCAGCACCACCGGCCGGCGCCCGAAGCGATCCGACAGCGCGCCCTGGATCGGCGAACAGACGAACTGGATCAGCGCGAACAAGGTGCCGAACACGCCGACCCACATCGCCGCTTCCACAATGCCGCCGCCGGCCAGTTTCTCGACCAGATGCGGCAGCACCGGGATGATGATGCCGAACGAGAGGATGTCGATCAGTACCGTGACGAAGATGAAGATCAGCGCGGCACGGCGCGGCGTTGCAGGAGCGGCTGGCAGGTTCACGCAGTGATCCGGTTGGAGGGTCGAGCGGCGCGCAGCGTATCCGATTGCGCAGCGGACC
>DASWPR010000179.1:0-6203 GCA_036398455.1 Dokdonella sp. | reverse complement strand
TCGCACCCGATGACGGCGTCGCCGGCGACGGATTCGGATTCTCGGTGTCGGTCTCGGGCGACCAGATCCTGATCGGCGCGCCCTACGCCACCGTCGACGGCAATGGCGGCGAAGGCACCGCCTACGTGTTCACCCGGGCCGACGGCAGCTGGAGCCAGCGCGCGAAATTGGCGCCCGACGATGGCGCTGCCAGTTTCAACTTCGGCTGGTCGGTCGCGCTCAGCGGCGCCAATGCGGTGGTTTCAGCGCCGGTCGCACCGGTCGGCAACAACGCGCTGCAAGGCAAGGCCTACGTCTTCGCCGAAAACGCCGGCACATGGACGCAGACGCAGGCGCTGGTCGCCAGCGACGGCAGCGCGTCCGCGACGTTCGGCTCGGCGGTCGCATTGGACGGCAATACGGCCGTCATCGGCGCGAACGGCGTGAATGCCTACTTCGGCGCGGCATACGTGTTCGACGGCTCCAGCGGAAGCTGGCTGCAGACCGGCGAGCTGGTGCCGGACGATGGCGTGGCGACCGAGTTCTTCGGCCTGGCGGTCGCAGTCAGCGGCACGACCGCACTCGTCGGCGCGTACAACCAGCGCGTCGGCAGCAACAGCGGGCAAGGTTCGGCTTACATCTACACCGAATCCGGCG
Organism: Dokdonella sp.; assembly: GCA_036398455.1. GTDB lineage: Bacteria > Pseudomonadota > Gammaproteobacteria > Xanthomonadales > Rhodanobacteraceae > Dokdonella_A. The sequence goes on along the minus strand of DASWPR010000179.1, from coordinate 5,567 downwards.
GCAGCTGGACGCAGCAGCAGAAACTCACTGCCAGCGACGGCGCCGCGAGCGCGCGCTTCGGCCTGTCGGTCGCACTCGATGGCGAAACCGCGCTGATCGGATCGTATTTCGCCGCGATCGACGGTCACGTTCGGCAAGGCGCCGCCTACCTGTTCAGCCGGAGCGGCACGACCTGGACCCAGAGCGGCAAACTCGTCGCCAGCGATGGCGTCGCGGAAGATCACTTCGGCAATGCGGTCGCGTTGTCCGGCCCGGCGGCACTGGTCGGCGCATTCGACGTTGCCATCGACGGCAATGAAAGCCAGGGAGCCGCGTACTTCTACACCCAGGCGGCCGACGACACGATCTTCGCCAACGGGTTCGACGGCGCCCCCTGAGGCGCATCGCCTTCGCGACGGACAGAGCCGAAGCACGGCGCGTATCGGGAAATCGATCGCGCCGATGCGTCGGGCGCTGCGCAGGAACCGGCTGACGCGCACACCAGCCACGGCTATGCTCGCGCAACACCTCATGGAAGCCACCTCGTGCGCGAGCTGTATCCCGAGATCGAACCGTACCGGACGCATCGCCTTGCCGTCGGCGATCTGCATGAGCTGTACATCGAAGAATGCGGCAATCCGGATGGCCTGCCGGTGGTTTTCCTGCACGGCGGTCCCGGCGCGGGCGTATCGACCTACCATCGACGCTTCTTCGATCCGGCGCGCTACCGCATCGTGCTGTTCGACCAGCGCGGCGCCGGCAAGTCCACCCCGCACGCCGAACTCGAGGACAACACCACCTGGCACCTGGTCGCCGACATCGAGGCGATCCGCGTGCACTGCGGCGTCGAGCGCTGGGTCGTGTTCGGCGGCTCCTGGGGTTCGACGCTTGCGCTCGCCTACGCGCAGACGCATCCCGAACGCGTGCTCGGTCTCGTGCTGCGCGGCATCTTCCTCGGCCGTCCGGGCGAACTGCGCTGGTTCAACGAACTCGACGGCGGCGCCGCATGGATCTTCCCCGAGCGCTGGAGCACCTACCTCGAACACATACCCGTCGCAGAACGCGACGACATGGTGGACGCGTACTGGCGCCGGCTCGACAGCGACGATGAAGCCGAACGGCTCGCCGCCGCACAGGCCTGGAGCTATTGGGAAGGCGGCAGCACCACGCTGGTGCACGATCCGAACGAGGCGGGAAATTTCGACGACCCGCAGCTCGCGCTCAGCCTCGCACGCGCAGAGGCGCACTATTTCCGCCACAAGGTGTTCCTGGAACCCGACCAGTTGCTGCGCGATGTCCATCGCATCCGCTCGATTCCCGCCACCATCGTGCACGGCCGCTACGACATCATCTGCCCGGTGAAAAGCGCGGTCGACCTTGCACGGGCGTGGCCCGAGGCCGACTTCCACATCGTGCTCGCCGGCCACAGCGCCGCCGACCCGGCGATCGTCGACATCCTCGTCGGCGCAACGGATGCGCTGGCCGACCGCTACGCCTGAGTCCACCGGCGCGCTGCAGCGTTGGGATATCCCGCCATTCGCGACGGCTGCATTCTCCTTGCGCGCGACCGCGAACAGCGCGGCACGCACGCCGGACGCGAATCCCCGATTGCGCGATTGTTCCGCGATATCCGCGCAATGCCTGCACATTTCGCCGATAGCGTGGCGTTCGGCCGATCGGTTGCTCATCGATCGTGCCGATCACTCGATCCACGGGAGACCATCGATGAACGCACGACCCACGCTGCCGCTGCTCAGCGGGACGCACGCAACCCTTGGCGAAACCATGCGCGTGCTCGACGAGCGCCGGCGCCTGTTGAAACTGTTCGGCGGAATCGGCGCGCTCGCACTGCTTCCGCGCAGCTCGCTCGCCTGCACGCTGATCCCGCAGGAAACCGCCGGCCCCTACCCCGGCGACGGCACCAACGGCCCGAACGTGCTGACCCAGAGCGGCATCGTGCGTTCGGACATCCGTTCGAGCTTCGGCTCGTCCGGAACGGCCGTCGCTCCCGGCACGCCGCTGACGATCACCCTGCAAATCCTGAGTACGGTCTCCGGCTGCGGCCCGATCGAGGGTCTGGCGATCTATCTGTGGCATTGCAATGCGACCGGCGGCTACTCGATGTATTCCCCCGGCGTCACCGCACAGAACTATCTGCGCGGCGTCCAGCTGAGCGACTCGAATGGCCGCGTCACCTTCACGTCGATCTACCCGGGCTGCTACTCCGGCCGCTGGCCGCACATCCATTTCGAGGTATTCGCCTCGCTGGCAGACGCGACCAATGGCAGCCATGCCGGGCGTACGTCGCAGCTGGCGATGCCGGAAACGCAGTCACGCGAAGTCTATGCGCAGACCTCGCTCTATCCGAACAGCACGAACAACCTCAACCAGATCAGTCTCGCCAGCGACAATGTGTTCGGCGACGACGACGGCGTGACGCAGCTCGCCACGGTGACCGGCAACACCACGGACGGCTATGCGGCCTTCCTCGAAGTGGGGCTGGCGGTGGGCGCGACCGCGTCGGACCTGATCTTCGCGAACGGTTTCGAGGATTGACCGTGCCGCGCAACGCGTCGGGCATGGTGCAGCCGGAAGGCTTCGAAACACGCCCGATGCCGTTGCGATCGCGTCGGCGTCGCGGCCCGCTCACGGCGTCGGCGTCGGCGTCGGCGTCGGCGTCGGCGTCGGCTGCGGCGCCTCGGCGAGGACTTTCCTGACCTCGACGAGTTCCGCGCGCTGGTGGACATCATTCAGATCGGCCAGCTCGACGAACTTCTGCAGGGCGGCGCGCGCGCCGCGCGGGTCGTCGTCCTTGATCACTTCGTAGGTCAGCAGCCAGCTGCGCGCGTTCGACGGGAACCGCTGGCGCAGGCGATCGACGTAAGGCGCCGCCGCTGCCGGCGTATGCAGCTGGGTCACGTACATGTTGCTGAGATCGAGCAGCACCGGCTCGGCGCAGGGCCATTCCACCAATGCGGCCTTGAACCAACGGGCCGCCTCGTCCAGATCGCCCGCATTCCGATACGCCGCCCCTTTGCCGTACAGCGCCGACCAGGAATGCGGATCGCTGTCGAGCACCCCGTCGAGTTCCGCGATCGACACCTGCGTCTGCCCCAGCAGACTGAGTGCATAGGCGCGGCTGATGCGGCCTCCCGGATTGCGCGGGGCGAAGCGCAGGGCCTGTGATGCGTAGTAGACGGCCTTTTCGTATTGCCCGAGATTCTGCGCGACTTCGCTCGCGCTCATCAGGTATTCCGAATCCGGACCGAGCACGAACGCGTCGTCGAAACGTTGCATCGCACTCGTGTAATCATGCCTGGCGTAGCTCGCCACTCCGGCATAGCCCTTGGCGTGCGCCGGAAATCTCGACAACGCATGGTTCTGCTCCACGTGCGCCAGCGCGCGCGCCGCAAGATCGTCCAGCTGCTGCTGCGAACCGCCATTCCGCGGCTCGGCGATACGCATCAGGCGCAGGTAGATTTCGTAGTCGGCAGGGGCGATCGAGAGCGCCTCGTCGCCATAGGCCTGCGCCGCAGCGCGGTCGCCCTGCAAGCTCGCCGCCCAGATCAAAGCGGCATACGCGGGCATCAGCGTGCGCTTCAGGCGGACCGCTGCGGCGAGATCGTGCCTGGCCGACGCCAGGTATCCATCGGCCTGCCGTCTCAGCGGGGCGGAGGCGATCTCGATGCCCGCGTCATTTTTTCCGAGCGCCAGCGCGAGTTGGAGCTGATGGATGCCGGAAGCGGTCAATGCCTGCGCACTGCCCGGCGAAAGCTGAAGCCAGTGGCGAACCACCTCGCCGGTCTCCGCCGCGCTGTTGCCGAACGGGCGCCAGAACGCGCGTTCCAGTTCGCCCAATGGCTTTTTGACAATGGAGTCGCCGGCGAGATACGCATCGAACCGGGCGTCCAGATCGCTGACCCGGCCGGCCGACAGTTCGGCCTGGATTTCCGCGACGGACAGATATCGCGTACCCGACTGCCGGCACAGGTCGCGCACGGCCTCGGGCTGCCAATGCAACATCGGCGCCGCCGGATACGACAGGCAGCGCGTGGTGAAATCCGCGATGCGCTCGGCCGCGAGCATGGCTTTCAGATCGCCGTCGAACGCCGCCGAAACAGCCGGACCCCGGCTTTCCTGGTTCGTTCGCGCAGGGGCGTCAGTGGCGTGCCGGGCGGAACATCCGATGACGGCGGCTGCCGCGAACAAAACGATGAATCGCTTTCTGCGCTGGACCAACGCTGCGGCTCCGCAGGGTATCGCACGCAGGATAACCACCGGCGAGGATCAAATCACGGAAGTTTTCGTCGAGGCCCGAATACAGCGGAAGATCGCGCCGACCGCGTTCCTTCGCGAAAGCGCGCGGGCGCTCGATCGGCGAATGTGCGACGACCGCGAGCGCGACGCCATTCCACGCGTCACTTGATCCGGCGGGCGACGCAGGCGAGATCCAGCCGTTCCCGGTCGACGCCTTGGGCGACCGAGCGCAAGGCCGCCGCCCACCCCGCCTGGAAGCGCGTGCGCGCGCCGAGCGCCTTCATCAACGACACCACGCGCCGCTCGAAGGTGCGCGCCGACATCTTCAGCTCGACCGCGATCGCCTTGTCGTTCATGCCCGCGCACATCAGCGCGATGAGGTCCTGCAATGCAGCCGGGACGACCATCTCGTGGGCGCGAACGGCGAGCTCCCCGCCCGGCGCGAAAGCCATCGGCGAACTCTTCGCCCACAGCATCTCGAACAATGCACGCAGCGCATCCAGCAACGCCGACGAGCGCAGCAGCATGACCTTGCCCGACGCCTGGTGCAGATCGAGCGGAATGATCGCGGCGCGCCGATCCACCAGCACCATCTTGAACGGCAGGTGCGCGACGCTGCGGACCTGCGTGCCGGCTTCGGTGTCGCTGCGCAGCCGCTCGACTGCGCCGGGAAGGGCGAGGAAATCCGCGTCGACGATGCTGCGCAACACGACACCGCGCGCACGCGCTTCGGCCTGCGCCGTGCACTCGTACGGCGGCTCGAGGCTGGAAACCGGCGGCCGCATCAACGTGATGATTTCTTCCTGCGCGCCGCGCTGAAACTGTTCGTAGACCAGGCTTTCGGCGGCATCGCTCTCGATCAGTTCGACGACCTGCTCCGGCGCGCGCCTGTCGCGTGTCCTGGCGATTTGTTCCTGCATTTCCTGTGCGGCCAGCCGCGCGCGCTGCAGGCATTCCTGCTGCCGCCGGATCAGCGCCTCGATGGCCATGTCGGGCACGGCCGCCAGATAGCGGCGAGGATGACTCGGCGAATAGGTCGCCAACCCCTTGAGCTGGATCGAGTCGAGCAGACGCTGCGCCGTACTGGCGGGAATCTGCGCCGCCCGCGCGATATCCGTTCGAGTCGCGGCGGAATGGGCGAGCAATTGTCGGTAGACCTGCTCTTCCGCTTCGCTGATCCCCAGAACCTCGAACGCCCGCTGACCACTCGCTACCCTGCGCTGACTCATACCACGACTCGTCGAACCCCCGTGCGCCGATTGTCCCTGCTTGTCTCGCCTCGTGAGCTCGTCCGATCGTATTTGACACTATTCTTACCATTCGTATTTTGA